>CAWVTO010000163.1:0-4944 GCA_963932895.1 uncultured bacterium | reverse complement strand
AAATACTCATCACCGAAAATGGTCCTGTTGATATGATGGACGAAGCAGGAATGCCAATAGAAATAGAAGACATTGAGGCATTGATGGCAAAATCAAAATAATGTTTCATCCCTATCGGACACCTACGGTGTATCAGATACCTCTTACCAATTCCCAACCGTCCCCACATACGTCCAATTCTCCGAGGTGCGTTTATATGTTATAACCATTAACGGAATGCCTACCACCAGTATTGGGACGCCTGCTTTATAATTATTGCTTGGTGTTTCCCACCCGTGCCTGAGATTATCGCTCAGTCCAAAGAGTGAGATATTCATCCCGGTAGACACCATCGCACTCGCTATTTGAAAAATTCGTTGGTTTCTTCTCCCAAATTTTCGGATGCTGGTAAGCGGTACTATCTTATGCTTAACCCTAATCAACGTCTCACTGAGTACTTCAAGATGGCCTTTTATTTTTTCTCCTTTGAACGTTGTCACTACCACGTATTCTCCTTGTGCTACAGCTACTTCTTTATGCTTATCTCTGTGCTGTATTATGACATACTTGTTGGTTTGAGATTGACTGGTTAGGGTACAAAACAGCAAGACGAATGCTCCGATTATCTTCATATACCACTTACGTAGCCCGCTATTGTTTAGTTACAAACTCATTATTTTTTTTTGCAACCATGTATATTACCATCGCTGGCTACTCCAACTCAAACTCTTGATCAAACTCAGGTATCTCAACCTTCTTAAAACCATCTGCCAAAATCGCTTTTTTAAACAGCCTTTGCCTATCAATCTCGCCGTGCACCAAGAATATCCTCTTGAGTTTAGACTTCTCTTGACATTGAAGAAAGTCAAGCATCTCTTGCTGGTCTCCGTGAGCACTAAAACTACCCATGGTTACCACATCTGCATTCACTTTTTTTAGTTTGCCAAAAATCTTCACTTCATCTACCCCATCGCTTATTCTACGACCTAGCGTATTAGCGGCACAAAATCCAACTACGAGTATCGTATTGTTCTTGTTCTCTATATTGTTGTTTATATGATGCTTTACTCTACCTGCCTGCATCATTCCACTTGCAGATATGATAACACACGGCTCTTTTGAATCATTTATAGCCTTAGACTCTTCTACTTTTTTCACATAGTTTAACTTTCTGAAACCAAATGGATTGGGATCAGTACGCATATACTCCAATATATCTGCATCATAACACTCAGGGTGCATAGCAAAAATGTCTGTAGCATCTACAGCTAAAGGACTATCTACGTATACGGGTACAGACGGCAATTTTCCGGCCGTTTCTAGTCTATCCATCATATATACAATCTCCTGAGTTCTCCCTACCGAAAATGCAGGTATGATTAGTTTTCCTCTCTTTTCTACACAGGTTTCTTTGACAATGCGGAGCAGGTCTGCTTCATCGCTCGGCATCCCTTGGTGCTCTTGTCCACCGTAGGTAGACTCACAAAGCAAGTAATCGCAAGGTGGCATAGGCTGTGGATCTCTCAGTATAGGTCTATCTGGCCTACCTATATCTCCTGTAAAACCTACGTGCTTGCATCCTCCGTCTTTTTGTTTTATCTTGAGCGTAATGTTAGCACTGCCCAGTATATGCCCTGCATCATTAAACTGTACTTCTACATTCTGTGCTATGTTAAACCATCTGCCATAGCCTATCCCTACAAATTGTTTCATCGCTCGCTGAGCATCTTCTACGGTATAGAGCGGTTGCATAGCAGGAAGTCCTTTCCTCAGCCTTTTTTTATTGATCCATTCATTGTCTTTTTCTTGTATAAAACCAGAGTCTAATAGCATAATGGAACATAAGTCTAGCGTAGCACTTGTGCTTATGATGTTACCCTGAAAGCCATCTCGCACCAGTTTGGGAATACGCCCCACATGATCTATGTGACTATGCGAAAGCACTAATACATCAATGTCTGTGGGATCGAACGACCATTCTTGGTTGAAATCATCAAAATCTGGGTCACGTCCCTGGTACAACCCACAGTCTAATAATATTTTAACTCCATCGTCTGTGGTAACTAGATGACCACTACCAGTTACTGTTTGTGCTGCTCCGCAAAATTTTATTTTCATATCTTTTCGAATGTACAACTCTTATCGCATTTATACCTTGATTTTTCGTTTCAGGTAATGAAATACGTAACTCTATCACAAAGCACTATTTTTGAAATATGAACGTCTACAACCATTCATTCAATTCCCTTTTCTGTCTTATGTCTATGGGTGTATTTTTCTACTCCTGCAAAGACAAAGAGCCAACCTCTGCTCAGTGCGACAGAGCCGTAATTGTAAGCGACCGCAATTTTGATAGAGCCAAAGACCAAAGTGACTTTAGCATACAAGAAGTGACTATCTCTGAAAACTGTATGACTGTGAAATACAGCTATAGTGGAGGCTGCGGAGATATACATACCGAGCTAGTCGCCGCAGAAAATAGCATTCAAAACACCCTGAATCTAACTCAAGTAAACATGAAACTAGCTATTGATGATACCGATAACTGCGAAGCACTAATTACTACTGCCGAAGAGTTTGACATCTCAGCACTACAAGCCAATGGTAGCCCAATAATAATAAAGCTACACAAGTGGGAAGATCCGATTGTGTACACGTATTAAAATACAATTCCCTTTCTTTGCTTTGTGCAATTTTTAAATAACCCAAAACTAGTGGTAGCAGACAACACTGCTTTTGACTTAGCAAGTCATCCCACCGATTATACAGGAGGAATAACTAGCGAAGAAGAAGCCAAAAAGCTACTAATAAAGGCAAATAAAACCATCTACAAAGAGCAGCGAAAACTGTATGCGGCAGACAATCATTCGGTACTTTGCATTTTTCAGGCAATGGATGCCGCAGGCAAGGACAGTACCGTTCGTTCTGTTTTTACCGGTGTCAATCCGGCAGGATTTAAAGTCACTAGCTTCAAAACTCCGAGCAAAAAAGAATTGGGCCATGATTTTCTTTGGCGATGCAACGATGCCGTTCCAGGTAGAGGAATAATTGGTATTTTCAATAGGAGTCATTACGAAGAAGTGCTCGTATGCAAGGTACATCCCAGCTACGTTTTGGGTCAGAATATCCCAGGTATAACGACCGAAAATGATCTAACCGACATTTTTTGGAAATCGAGATACGAGAGCATAACCAATTGGGAAAATCACCTATCCCAAAATGGTACAATCATCCTAAAATTCTTTTTGAATGTGGGACAAGAGGAACAAAAAGCTCGCTTCCTATCTCGAATAGCAGAAAAAAAGAAGAATTGGAAGTTCAATTCTGGTGATATGAGAGAAAGAGCACTCTGGCCCAAGTATATGCACGCCTACCAAGATGCAATACAAAATACCACTAGTCACAATGCTCCTTGGTACGTAATACCTGCTGACAATAAGCCTATTATGCGAGCAATGGTCGCAAGTATAGTTGCTGAAAAACTGGCAAGTCTAAACCTGAAATACCCGACTATTGGGGCAGATGAACTTGCCAAAATGACCGAGGCTAAGAATATTTTAGAAAATGAATAGTAACGGATGGTATTATTTGTGAAAAACATTACTTTTGCAAGCCTTTAAGAAAAATACGCTTTAGAGCATAAAATATATTACGATGAGTAAAAGAACATTCCAACCAAGTAGAAGAAAGAGAAGAAACAAGCACGGTTTCAGAGAGAGAATGGCTACCCGTAACGGTAGAAAAGTACTAGCCGCTCGTCGTAGAAAAGGACGTAAGAAACTTTCTGTTTCTGACGAGCCACGTCACAAGCACTAATCTTCGTGCCTCTACTAGAGGCATGCAAGCTCCATTTTATGGGGAATGTACACACACTTCAAAAGTTAGAGAAACTTTCTCATAAAGCTACTATAGATGCTATTTTTCAGAAAAAAGGAAAGAGCATTTTTAAAACGCCTGTACTTTTAGCGTACTACAAAACGGATTTGCGTACACCCTTCCCATGTCAATTATTTGTTTCTGTGGGTAAACGAAAGTTTAAGCACGCCGTAGATCGCAACCGTATCAAAAGGCAACTTACCGATATATACCGCTTGCAAAAGCATCGGATATACGGAGCAATACCGCTAGAAACCAAGTATGCCATTGGCATTCTCTTCTTGGGCAAGACAATGCCTACCCATTCCGAGTTAGAAAAACATTTAATCGCTGCCATAGATGAGCTTATTGAAAGGGTTAAATAATATTGGTGTTCTTCTTTTGATGATCCCTATCCGTATCTATCAGAAATTTATCTCGCCTTTTTTGCCTGCCACTTGCAGATACACCCCTACTTGCAGTGCCTATACTGTAGAAGCTTTACAAAAACATGGCATTATCAAAGGACTCTATCTGGCCGCTCGCCGTATACTCAGCTGCCACCCATGGGGCAAGAGGCACGGTCACGATCCCGTACCTTAAGCTATATCTCTCCCGACTTTTCGGTATATGTATACTACCTATTCACTTTGACCCCATAATACACAAGAACTCCCCTACTCTTTCGTTACTTTTGTGAGCAAGCACATATTATTTTGAAAAAGTACATCTATTTATTACTTATCGGAGTTTTTGGCCTATTTGCTTTTAAAGCAGAAGACTACTTCGAAATATCTAAAAACTTGGACATTTTTGCTGAAGTATACAAAGAGGTAAATACCACCTATGTAGACGAAGTGAAACCAGGCGAACTAATACGAGCGGCTATAGACGGTATGCTCAAATCACTAGATCCTTACACCAACTTCTACAGTGAAGCTCAGGCGGAAGACTACCGCTATCAAGTGACAGGCACCTATGCTGGAATTGGCTCTACCATTCGCACAATAGACGACTACGTGCACATTGAATCTCCCGTAGAGGGTTTTCCTGCTCACAAAGCGGGGCTACTACCCGGCGATAAAATACTTGCTGTGGACGGAGAAGATA
>CAWVTO010000162.1:0-4980 GCA_963932895.1 uncultured bacterium | reverse complement strand
TATGTCCGAAGAACATTTTAAAAACGTAATTTCTCACGCCAAAGAGTATGGCTTTGTTTTCCAGAGTAGTGAAATATACGATGGGCTAGCAGCAGTGTATGATTACGGTCAAAATGGGGTAGAGCTCAAGAAAAACATTCGCGACTACTGGTGGAAAAGCATGGTGCAACTGCACGAGAACATCGTAGGAATAGATGCTTCTATTTTCATGTCGCCCAAGGTATGGAAGGCCAGTGGTCATATAGATGGCTTTAGCGATCCCATGATAGACAACAAAGACTCTAAGAAAAGGTACAGAGCAGACGTACTCATAGAGGACTACCAAGAAAAATATAGAGTCAAAAATCAGAAAGAAGTAACCAAAGCAAAAAAACGTTTTGGTGATGATTTTGATGCGGCACAGTTCATAGCTACCAACCCCAATATAGCACGTAACAATGCCAAAATAGAAGAGATAGATGCTCGACTAAAAGAAGGTTTAGAAGGAGACCTTGCACTGGTAAAAACACTCATAGAAGAGCTCGGTATAGCGTGCCCTGTAAGTGGCAGCAAGAACTGGACAGACGTACGCCAATTTAACCTCATGTACAGCACCCAAATGAGTGCTACAGATGGGGAGAGTCAAATTTACCTGAGACCCGAAACGGCTCAAGGTATTTTTGTGAACTACCTGAATGTACAAAAGACAGGCAGAATGAAACTGCCCTTTGGTATAGCTCAAACTGGTAAGGCATTCAGAAATGAGATAGTGGCTCGTCAGTTTATCATGCGAATGAAAGAGTTTGAGCAAATGGAAATGCAATTTTTTGTAGCTCCAGGTGATGAGGCCAAATGGTTCGACTACTGGAAAGAGCACAGACTCAAGTGGCATACCAACTTGGGTACGAATCCCGAAAAATACAGGTACCATGACCATGTAAAAATGGCTCATTATGCGAATGCTGCTGTAGATATAGAGTATGATTTTCCGTTTGGTTTCAAAGAAGTAGAAGGAATACACTCGCGTACCGATTTTGACCTAAAGCAACACGAAGAACATACCGGAAAGAAGCTGCAATATTTTGATAATGAGAAGAATGAAAGCTATGTTCCGTATGTAGTAGAGACTAGTATAGGTCTCGATCGTATGTTCCTAGTGCTCATGAGTAACGCACTGCAAGAAGAAGATTTGGGCGAAGGGAAAACCAGAACAGTGTTAAAATTGCCGGCTGCACTAGCACCGTACCAATGTGCTGTATTGCCGCTTATGAAAAAAGACGGATTGCCCGAAATGGCTCGTAAAATCATGAAAGAATTGAGTCTGGACTTCAACTGTTTCTACGAAGAAAAAGATGCCATCGGCAAACGCTACCGTAGACAAGACGCCATAGGAACACCCATCTGTATCACCATAGATCACGATAGTTTAGTAGACGAGTCTGTCACCATACGGCACAGAGACTCTATGGAGCAGAAGCGTGTAAAAATAAGTGAGCTCGAGCAGATCATCTCCCAAGAGGTGAGTATGAAAGAGCTGCTCAAAGGCTTGATGTAAAGGGTGTCGTAAAAAAAAATAGTAGCGGATTTAAACGGACTTGTTTTTTAGACTTTCCTGTTTTTAGGGAAGACTACACGCTTTACTTTATTTTAATCGTTAGTTTAGTCAACTCTCCTTCGTCAATTGTTCCATTTAGGTTTCTGTCAATTAGACATGCAATATAAAATTCTTGTAATCTTGTGTTGGTCATTTTAACTGCAGTATTGTCATAGTACAATGAGCTGATTTCGAATTCAAGCTTTAAATTTTTTCCTGAGTTGTCTAAAAGATTAAGTCTTGTACTTTCTGAATTTTCATAAAATGTGTAGTGATGTCCTCTAGTATTAAAAATCAACGATTCGTATTTGCCACTTCTATTTGGAGCCATACCTGAACCGGGTTTGAAACAAGGCAAATCAGATGTGGACATACCTACTTTTAGTTTATCTAATTCTGATTTATCAGTAAATGCCGCTATCTGAGTCGAGTAGAATTCTCTGCGTTCTGAATTATATCTTTTGTTGAAAAACCTCAGTGAGAATGCATTTTTGTCAATTTCTACGGTGTGAGAAGAACTGCTTAAAGAAGTCTCCACTCCATTTTGATAAATAATCAATTCATTAGTTGAGTCTTGCTCTTTTCTTTGAGTGTTTTTTAATATCTTGCAGGATTGTGTAAGTACTAAGACAAGGGTTACTAGTAGAGTTATTCTTAATGATTTCATTTAATACGTGTTACCTTCCAAACCAAATATAAAACGCAACCCAAACCTGGAGTTGCGTTTATAGTTGTGATATTTGAAGTGTTAATCATTGCCTTAGGCTGCTTTTTGAGGTGCCATGAATTTGTACACCACTCCGGCCAATAGAGCACCCGCAATAGGGGCAACCCAAAACAACCACAACTGTCCCATGGCATTGGCTTCTGCAAATAGAGCTACCGCTGTACTTCTTGCTGGATTCACAGATGTATTGGTTACTGGGATACTAATCAAATGGATCAAGGTGAGTGCCAGTCCGATGGCCATGCCACCAAAACCCGGTGAAGCGTTTGTGTGTGTGGCTCCTAGTATGACTATCAAGAACATGAACGTCATGACTACTTCCGTAATCAATGCTCCTACCATTCCAAAGTTGACTCCATAAACATTGGCATCATAAAAGTTGGTGGCAAAAGCCCCCATGCCCGTTCCTACACCCGTGAATGTGGGGGAACTGCTCACAATCAGGTATAAGATGGACGCACCCACAGCTCCTCCAAGCACCTGTGCAGCTATGTAGGGCAATAGGTCTTTTTTGTCAAATCTTCCTCCAGCCCACAATCCCAATGACACAGCGGGATTAAAATGGCCTCCGGAGATGTGTCCTAAGGCGTATGCACCGGTTAATACGGTAAGGCCAAAAGCCAGAGAAACGCCTACCAACCCAATACCTATGTTGGGGATGCCAGCTGCGAGTACTGCTGCACCACAACCGCCCAATACGAGCCATGCTGTTCCGATAAATTCTGCTATTAATTTTTTCATAGTGTTTATTTTTTTTTGTTACGTATGTATGACGTCTATAGGAATGTAGATCCTTTCTAAGTGTGCATCTTTTGTCACCCCACCAGAAACAGTATTCCTATTTGATAAAACGAGGAATAAGATGTTAGAAATAGGATTGCTCATACTAGTGTAAGCCCAATGATAAAACAGAATTGTGATCATTGCAATGGTTCTATCCTGTTTTTGGATTAATTGGTTGAAATTTGACTATTGGCTGACAAAAAGCGGTTCTTTTTTTGAGGGTAGCTTGTTCGACTCCCACAATGAGGCATTGTATACCTTATCGTTTTCATTATGGGTTATGGTCTACGATAGATTGGATAATCTCTTCAGCTTTTTCTACATCTGATTTATAAATATAGAGATGTACTTCATTGGGTGAAATTCCGAAACCAGCAAGTCTTGCAGATTCTACATTGTCTTGAATGAGAGAAGGAATTTTATTTTCATCCAAAATTTGAGCAATTCTATTAATCAGAATGGCACTGCCTGTACGTATTCTTACCATTTGGCGTTGTTCGTTAACGACTGTCAACTTTCTTAAACCATCGAACGCCTAACTTGCCGTATACCATGTAGTGGTGTTGTTTTTGTCCTAGTTCCATACGTTGAACAGACATCAAAACATTTTATGAGGTTAACTTCTCCTTGTGGTTTAACACCCGTAATATATTGTTTCTCATCATTGATCAAGAAGCTAAAAATGTAGTAATTGTATGGTTTAGCAATTAAGTCTTCTGCTTTTTGATCATCAGCAACTCCATGGGAGGCAGAAACGTGGACGAGATCGATTTTTTGTTCGGAGGTTTTTTGAATAGAATCTAGTTTTTCGAAATTATGTATAAACTCAAGGGCTAACAATGCCGCTCCGTCTCTATCAATTGCAACTAATTCGTTCTTCTTAACCAGGTGTTTTATTCGTTTAGCTACACCAATCCAATCTTCAATTCCTGTATCGATTTTATCTCCAAGTAGAAAGACATTGGCAATCCCTAAAATACTCGCTAGAATAACAGATACATCCCCTTTGGGACCTATGTTTTTTTCGCTGATTTCTTTTTCTTCTTCAAATGGGAGTTCCTTTTTAATTTGTTCGATGTCATTAGAAGAAAGACCGTCTCCATTTATGCGGTTGTCGTATTTAGCCAGTTGAAGTAAAAGTTCCATATCTCAATTTTTAATGCACCACATATTTATATAAACATAATTCCAAACTAAATATGCATCTGTTTTCACACTAACGGTGTGTACTGCATCGTAACATAAGGTATATGAAACGCGGTTGATTATGCTAATGCAATGTCAATAATAAAACGCAATTGCTGCTATTGCAACTGTTCTGTCCTATTTCTGAATCAAGTAGGCGATACGTGACACTTAACTGACAAAAAGCGGTATTGTATGTTAGGATTTCTCTCATAGAAACCTCTAAGCTGTTACCAGAGTACTCTTTGCAGATAAGCCGCCATTGTCTGCGATTTATCCTGCTTTTTGGCAGAAATAGAGAACTAGCACCAGATCATGAGTGACCAGTTAGAGCTAACCCAGACTACTACTACTACTACTACTACTACTACTACTAAAGATCATACTGCGGTATGGGTTTTTGGCTAGTTAAAAAAATAGAGTCACCTCACGGATATTGCTCATGAATGTTACTCAACCGATTCAAAAATCATGTCAAACACAATTCCGCACTCCTCTTCGGCGAGGTGTATGTACTTAATGGTATTTAGGTTATTGCAGGTGAGTGTATGTACATCTACTGATCTTCTTTCTTTCGTTGATATTTCTTGCTCTTCAAGCCTACCATCTTTGTATTCAAACGATACTTTTGGAGGGCAACTAGTACAGGTGCTTAATAGGGTTAGTTTTATCGTATTGCCTCTAATTGGGATAGACGATGCTTGTATTTTGC
>CAWVTO010000161.1:0-4982 GCA_963932895.1 uncultured bacterium | reverse complement strand
TTGAATACAAAACCGTTCTTCTCTGCTTCTTTTTGTATGGTTTTTATCATACGGTCGCCAAGAGTCTGGGTAGATGTAGTGTCTTGATTTTGTGCGATATACGCTGTTCTTTTTACAGCGTTTTCTGCTATCTTGTTTTGTATTTCTGTTCGCTCTTTCGCTTTCTGTAATACCAGTGTTTCTATCTCCTTTTGTTCTAAGGCTTGCAATGAGTCTGGCAGTGTCTCTTTGTCAATAGATAGTAGTACAGTGCTGTCAGATTTGTACGCATCCAGTAGATCCCAATGCGAATTTCCGTACAGTTTAGACGATTTAGATATAGCTCTAGAGACTCCATTGGCCTTTGAAAATCCTTCTTGGTTTGCATCCTGTCGCAATTGTTTGTTTTTGAAACTTCTACCCTGCTGCCCGTAGTGTATGTAGGTATTGTTTAGTTGGATATTTAGGTTGCTTATCTCATCGTCATAGGGAGTGGCTACGGCAATCGTTCGTATATCGCTATCAATGTTCATGTACGTGCCTGCGGTTAGTTGAGCACACTCGGTCCAGCCAGAGTTGATCCCTTCTTGCTCATTTCCACAAAAGATAGGGTATACCGATACCTGCTTTTGACTGGCGAGTTCACAAGCTGTTTTAGGAGATACAGATCCTTGGTTAAACGGTTCATTGCCCGCTATGTAAATGAGTTTCATTGCATCGCCATCTTGCCAATTGAGCTCTTTTAGGGAGGTTTTTATTACTCTACCACAGTATTCGCTGCCACCATTGGTATTTAGGGCAAAAAGCTTTTCTGATATGTCATCTAAGTCATTGGTGAAAGGCAGCACTTGTCTGATATAGCCATTATACAGCGAGAGTCCGTCATTGCCGTACTCGTAGAGTGCAATACTAATATTGGCTTGGGTAGAATCTTTGTGAGCTTTAGATAGTTCGTTTATGATATTCCAAAGTTGTGTTTTGGCTTGGTCTATCAGGCCGCTCATACTGCCGCTGGTGTCCAGTATCAAAGCTATTTGTATTTGGTTAGACACGTTGGTGTTGTCTTGTTGAGCTACTACAGGTGCCAGCGATACCGTCTGTTGGTATTCAGTTGGTGGGGGTCCTTGTTTGCTAATGCAAATGGTAGGGAAGGTGAATGCTAGTGCTGTGAGACTTCCGAGGGCCAATAGGCCCAAAATGATTGTTTTATTTTTCATGATATTTATATGGATTTTATTAGTGTTCATATTAATTTACGTTGAGTTGTTTGATGTCTCCTGATGGAGTGATTAAAAAGAATTCTTTTGGTGTCTTTGGGTTAGGTAGCTGCGTTGGAGTAGCTGAATGTGTCTTAGGCTTTGGACTAATGGCTAAGTGTATTTGATACATCACTTGTATAGTTGGTTCTGCTATCACCGGATTTACTACAAAGTCAAATTCCTTGTCTATTACTGGCAGGTAATGCCTAGTTACTTTCTTTTTAGCGTCGTTGTCTAGGTTGAATTTTTTGGTAAAATAGGACGTACAAGAAAAGGCCGTATAGCTTTCGTATTTTTCTCCAGGATATACTACGGCGTATCCTTCGGCTAGTGTTCTCTTATAGTCTGATATGTCGATGTCTCGTAGCTTAGCGTATCGCTCTAGTTGTAGATGGATCATACTGTCAGCACTCTCTCGCAGTTGTGCTTTTATAGCTCCCATGTTGGTGGCTACAGCATCTGATCGAATATAGTCGTATATGCCATTCGAGGTGCATAAAGAGAAAAGCTTATTGAGTTGCTCGGTATTTTTGTATTCTATGATGATGTTCTTCTTTAGTTCAAAGCCAACGGGTTTCTCAGTAAACGTGCTTTTTAAGAAGTTTTTTTTCTCGAGTACTTGGTCATATACAGGTACAAAAGAGATGATATCTACGTGCACTTCATCCTTTCCCGTAATAGACAATAGTCCTTTTTTTACAGCTTGTATCTTTTCGTTTATAAGTCTATTTGCTTCAGATTCTTCCTCTGCCTCTTGTGATATACTAAAGATGGCCACATACGCATCTGGTAAGGCATTGTACATCCCTTTTATAGTAATCACATTATTTTCTGTATAGTTTACTGGGATGTTAATATTATTGGCTTTTAAGACAATAGGAGCGGAGCTGCTGTATGCCCAATTGCCAGTTTTTAGCTGAGCTTGGGCGGTGATCATACTTACGAGTATTAAACTTAATGTGCTGATGTACTTCATATATTTCTAAATTATTTCACTTCAAAAATGCAGAGGGATTTTTCCGCTTTTGAGGCAAATAGGTGAATAGGAGGATAGAATGTGTGAACGTGTTCATTTCAGATATGACTGACTCATAGTAGATTTTATCGAAACCCTTTTGACTACACCCTCATTTTTGTTTATCTATATTCGTATCACACTAGTGCATCACCGCATTTACCATATCATTTTTACGTGTCTTGCCTTAGTAGCTTCAGCTAGCTTGTTTGGGCAGTCTAAAATCGGCAAGAAATATCAAAGCACTATGGACATGGTGGATGAGGCCAATACACTTGTGGTTTCGAACCCGTTAGATGCCTTTGAGTTAGCGACTAATGCAGTGGTAGTTAGTAAGGCCAACAAAGATAAAAGAGGCGAGGCTAATGCATACAATACACTGGGTACGTTGTACTACAATGCCGGCGAGTTTACCAAGGCCATCACGTATTTTACCAAGGCAAAATACATATACAGTACCGTAGTAGATGAGAGAAGTGAGGAGTACTCACTGAAATACTTAGGGCGTAGTTATGAGGCAATTAATGAAAAACAGAAATCCATAACAAGTTATAGCGGTGCTGAACAGAAATCAAATTCTAGCTATAGCCAAGCAGATTATAGAATAAAAAACTCTAAACTGAAACGTGGACAAGGCAAGGCCGAAGAAGCCATAAGTGATCTAGAACGAGAGCTTACAATGAATTTATCCTTAGACCCCAAGCAGAAAATAGACATCTATCTGGAACTCGGTGACCTCTATATAACTAAGAAAGACACGGCTAAAGGTGTGGAGTTGATAAACAGGGCACTGGATGACTCTAAGAAAATCAGGAATGACAGTATTAGTGTTTCTGCCCTCAATTCTTCTTGGCAGATTTATAATAAGAATGGACTAGAAGACCTAAATATCAAAACCCAAGAGAGCTATGCTGACACCAGTTTCACCCAGAATGTAGCACTCAATAGAGCTGCAAATTATAATATAGGCAACTCATACTTAGAGAACGACGCCAAGCAAGCGAGTACATTTTTCAAGAAAAGCATAGACAACACCAAGCAAACAAAAGCGACGATAGATCAAGTGCGTGCGGTAGAAAAACTATCCGAAGCATACGAGAAATCTGGCGACTATAGCAAGGCCTTAGAACAATATAAAATCTATGTAAAACTGGTAGACTCCATAAAAATAAGAGAGCTAGCTAGCCAAATGCAAAATGAAATACTAAGTACAAAGTATGAGGTGCAAGAAACACGCATTAAGGAGTTGGAGCAGAAGCAAATAGAGAAAGAAGAAGCCCTTGCAAGACAGCGTTGGACGATTGGTCTACTTGCATTAGGTTTATTTATATTGCTCGTTCTTACCTATTTCCTAGTAAAAAATATACGTGAAAAGCAGCGAAGTAATATGCGAATACGTTTGGCTTCATTGCGGAGTGAAATGAATCCGCATTTTATCTTTAATTCACTCAATTCTGTGAATGGATTTATTAGTCAGAATGAAGAGATAAAAGCCAACAGGTACTTGTCAGACTTTTCTAAGCTGATGCGTACCGTCCTCAATAATTCGAATAATGAAAGTATTACGCTCGATGAGGAGCTTAAGTCGCTGGGAATCTATCTCTCACTAGAGCACTCTCGCTTTCCCGATAAGTTTGATTACCAACTGAACGTAGATGCTGGGCTAGATATCCGAGAAATAAATGTGCCGCCTATGCTGATACAGCCGTACATAGAAAATGCGATATGGCACGGTCTCCGCTATAAGGAGTCTAAAGGTAATCTTGAGGTGAAACTATCCGAAGTTGAAAATGCTCTCTTAGTGACCATCTCTGATGACGGAATAGGAAGAGAAAAGTCCAAGTCGCTAAAAACCGAACATCAAAAAGACTACAAAAGTGCGGGAATGTCTAAAACCAAGGAAAGACTAGAATTGCTCAATAAACTATATGATAAAAACTACGAGGTGCTCGTAGAAGATCTGATGGGTAACAATGAAGCGGAAGGAACACGCGTAACCCTCAAACTGCCTCTAGATGCCTGAGAAACTAAGCGTAATAATAGCAGACGACGAACAGACCAGTAGAGATCTGATAGAACGGTATGTAAATAAATACTGTACCAATCTGGAGGTGATCTCTAAAGCTGTAGATGCCAAAGATGCCATAGCTCAGATCAAAGAACTAAAACCAGATTTGGTTTTCTTAGACGTAGAGATGCCATTTGGTAATGCGTTTGACGTATTGGAGCAGACCCAAGAGGTAGACTATCAAACGATTTTTATTACAGCCTTCAGCGACTATGCCATCAAGGCATTGAACTATAGTGCGGCTTACTACATACTGAAGCCCATTAGTATAGACGAGCTAGTGAGTGCTGTAGATAAGGTGCAGTCCATGGCTAAAGAAGACAATTTTAGCGAGCTAAAGCGAGTGTTGCAGAGTAATCTGGGCAGCGATAGCATAGAGCGTATTGTGTTGCCCAACCAAAGTGGCTTCGAAATCATAGACGCCAATCAGATCATACGCATAGCCGGAAGTGGCAACTATTCAGATATCTACTTGGCAGATGGTAAGAAGAAAACCGTCAGTAAGACATTGAAATTCTTTGAGAAGTTGGAAGAGAACAAGAATATCATTCGGGTACACAAGTCACATATTGTAAATGTCAACTACATTGCTGCCTACAAAAAGGGAAGAGGTGGTGTATTGATTATGTCTGATGATAGTGAAGTAGAAGTTTCTGCAAGG
>CAWVTO010000160.1:0-4984 GCA_963932895.1 uncultured bacterium | reverse complement strand
CGCGAACGCTACCGCGTTGGCAGATTCGATTCAAATCATTGCGAACTAAATCGACAATCATCACATTCTCCGCTCTATCTTTTTCTGAGTGTTCTAATTCGGCTACGAGCTTTTCATCTTCTTCTGGTGATGTTCCCTTGCGTATGGTGCCTTTTATGGGTTGGCTGATGAGTTTGTTTCCCTCTTTGAGTAAGTACCGCTCCATACTGGCTCCACAGAGATGTATGTGCTCTGCTTTCAGATAAGATGCCATAGGTACGGGAGAGGTTTGAACAAGATCGAGCTGAAAACGAATGGGAGAGAAGTGCGTAAAGTTACGTGTGTGTGGTACACAATAATTGAGTTCATAGACCTCACCAGCTCGTATGAGCTCGTGTATGGTTTGTATTTTGTCAATGTATGTTTCTTTCTCGGTAGGCAATTGGTCGCTGCTCAAGTGGCCATGCGTTGGAAGGTCTTTTTCGCTCCAAAAAGAATTTTGTAGGGGCTCTCCTAGTACATCGAGGTCTCCATTTTTGCGGAGCAGTATCAGTGTTTTTGGCTCAAAGAAAAGAAGATTTTCCGTTTCTATGATAGGAGTATTGGTGCTTTTTAGTTTTTCAAACTGATTTTTCAGATCATACCCCAGTGCTCCAAAAAGCCACTTTTTTTGGTCTGTGGCACGCTGTACTTCCTCCATGTCCTTGTAGGTGTTTTGAGCACCAAAGGCAGCCATTAGTTCATACTTGCCTCCGCTTACTCCTGTATTGAGTTGGCAGCTGTCTAGCACACAACTGTGAGAGAACTCATCAGAATGAGTGTAACAGAGCCTTTTGAACGCCTGTAAACCGTTGGTAGATATGTAGTCGTGTAATTTATTTTTCAAAATAATTGACCACTAGTGTTGCCTTAGCGGGTCCTACGACGGTAGCTAAGTCCTCTAGACTTGTTTTTTTGATGCGGGCTACCGACTTGAAAGTCCTGAGTAGTTCTGTAGCTGTTTCGTCTCCTATGCCTTTTATCTCTGTGAGTTTACTCACTATAGTTTCCTTGCTTCTCCTATTGCGGTGGTGGGTGATACCAAAACGGTGAGCTTCGTCTCGCATGTGTTGTATTACCCTGAGGCTCTCAGATTTTTTATCAATATACAGCGGCATACTGTCTCCGGGGTAATATATCTCCTCGAGTCTTTTGGCAATGCCGACAATGGCTATTTGGCCATAGATGCCGAGGTCTTTTAATGCTTTTACAGAGCTACTCAGTTGACCCTTGCCGCCATCTATTACGATGAGCTGAGGGAAAGGCTCTTTCTCTTCTATCATACGCTTGTATCTTCGGGTCAGGGCCTCGTACATACTTGCAAAATCATCTGGGCCTTCTACCGTTTTTATATTGAAATGGCGGTAGTCTTTTTTGCTTGGCTTGCCGTTTCTGAAAACAACGCACGCACTTACAGGGAATGCTCCTTGTATATTGGAGTTATCAAAGCATTCCATGTGCACTGGAAGGTCTTTTAGACGTAAGTCTTTTTTTATGTTGGTAAGCAATCGCTCTACACGCAAGTCAGGATCCAACTTTTCGTATTGGTTGGTTTTTTCTTGCATATAGAGTTGAGCATTTTTATAACTCAAGAGCAAGAGTTTTTTCTTGTCACCACTTATAGGAACTACAAAATTGGCTTCTAGCGGCAATGGAGTAGGTACTATAATTTCTTCGGTCTCTGTGTTGGTCTTGAAACTGCTAATGTCACCATAGGCTATCTCGAGCAGTTGCTCGGTGGTTTCATCCATCTTCTTCTTAATCTCCATGTTCTTAGATTGGATGATTATTCCGCCAGATATACGTAAGTAGTTGATGTATGCATAACGGTCATTTTGGGCTATGTTGAGCACATCTACATCATTTATACGGGAGTTTACTACGGTACTGCGTGTTTGGTATTTGTCTATTATCTCTAGTTTTACTTTATATTTTTCAGCCTCTTCAAACTGCCAATCGGCTGCAGCACGCTCCATCTTATATTTCAGATGATCCTTTACTTCTTTCAAGTGGCCACGGAGTATGTTTTTTATTCCGTTGATACTCTCTGCATATTCTTCTTCACTTTCTAGTCCTTCGCAGGCTCCTTTACAATTACCTATCTGATACTCTAGGCATACTTTAAATTTGTTTGCATCTATGTTTTTTTCGGACAGATTGTAGTTGCAATTACGCGTAGGATAAATCTTTTTGCAAAGCTCAAGTACTATCCGCATAAGCCGTACATTGGTATAGGGCCCAAAATAGGTGCCTGCCCCTTTTTTGGGATTACGCACAGGGAATACTTTTGGAAACCGCTCTTTGGTGACCATTATTACCGGAAATGTTTTGTCGTCCTTGAGATTGATGTTGTACTTGGGCTGGAACTCTTTTATGAGGCTATTCTCTAGCAATAGAGCGTCCATTTCGGTAGGCACTACGGTGATATTTACATCCCATATCTTGCTTACAAGTACTTGGGTCTTTCGGCTTTCGTGGTGTTTTTTGTTGAAATAGGAGCTTACTCGCTTTTTTAGGCTTTTGGCTTTGCCGATGTACAGTAGGGTGTCGTTTTTGTCAAAATACTTGTAAACGCCGGGTGCGTCTGGCAGTATTTTAAGCTTACTTTTTATCGGTGCTATTTCGGGTATTTTGGCCAAGGATACGAAGGTAAGACTAAAAAGTATTAGAGTTTAATTCCTCTGCGGCTTAATGTCAAGTGGACCATCTACACGTATTCCTTCCAATAGTAGTTTGTTGAGAAGCTCAAAATCTACTTCGTCTATTGTCTGGTAGGTTATTCCCGCAAACCACTTCCGTTTTTTCATATCGAGCATTGGTAGACTATCTTTCATTTTTAAGGCGTTCCAAAAAACGACTTCTACTCCACCTTTTTTCTGTGGGCTGATGTAGCAGATCGGTTTGGTCATAGAGTAGAACGGTATCTTGTACTTGATATCTGCTCGCATACCTTCATACTCCATAATAAAAGAATGAAGTTGCAGAAATAGATTGTGTTGTCTTCCTTTTTGGTTGTATATGAAATCTATTGTGGTCAAGGTTTTTGGGAAGTTTAAACAACTTCTATAGAAGGAAAGCTAATTTTCGCATAATAAACTACGAATTTACGGTAACTAATCTGTTGATTTGTACGTTATACAAGAGAAATCGTGAGATCTATATTGCTCATCATATTACTAAGTACCTTAGGATACGCCCATGCTCAAGTAGCTACCTTCACTGCACAGTTTAAAAACTTGGCAGACGGAGATGAGGTGCTGTATGCCAAGGTTACGAATAGCGATGGAGAATCTAAGCTCACTAATATCTATGGTTTTGTTTCTATCGTTCACAAATACAATACAGCTATTACCATATCTCATTTGATATACGATACACTGGTTATTAAAACTGATGACTTTAAAAGTAGAGATTCTCTCACTTTCTATCTCACACCTAAAACCTATCAACTCAAGGAGGTAACTTTTTCTATACTAGGCGAGCGTAGCTTGTTTGATAATAAATTTGTGCAAAATGATCTGGGAAGATCAGATGAAGAAAAAGTGCGTGAAAAACTGAATCTCATTGGTATGAAAAAAGAATTGAGGGGTCTTGATCAATCTGCACAGGGAGGTATCGTATTGGGTAGCCCTATTACCTATTTGTATGATCGGTTTAGCAAAAATGGTAAAGAGCGGATAAAATATGCACAACTGCTAGAGCGAGATAGGCTGAGGGCTCAGTCGAGCGAAAAGTATGACGACCTTATTATTACCACCTTAACCAATTTCAACAACGAAGAGTTAGCCCAATTTAAGGTGTTTTGCAGTTTTCATCCGTCGTATATAGACCAAGTACAACTAGTAGAATTATACTACGAAATATTGCGATGCAAGCACGAGTATGAAGAGCTAGCTCCAAATTAAATTCCAATAGACTTTATTTCGCAATCACATCTTCAGTGCACTGTTTGCCAAATAGCTCCACATTGCCATTCAAGAGAAAAGGGGTTATGAATTGTTGCACTTCTGCTCCCCCATTTAACCAATACATTACGCAGCCTTCATTGGTGCAATGAGCTCCGTTGGCAGTGTCATGATGAGCCGTAGTAGCCTTTACTCCTTTGTTTACTAGCCCTATAGCGTGGCCTATTTCATGCACTATTGTGCTTTGCTCTATTAGTGCTTTCTCTGCACGACTATTAGATGCAGATTCTATTACAGGCTTAAAAATGGCGATAGTAGGAGTTCCGTCTAAGTTTATACCGAGTATTCGATTTTCTGCCATACCATCCTGTATATAGAAACCATCTAAGAATAATAAGACAATATTTTTTTGAGGTCCTTTGTTTTCATTGGGTTGAAGGGCTGCAGCAAGTTGTACTATATTTTCCCTGGTATAGTTGTTTTGCTCCAGTCTTCCTAGGTTGGTCATATCATCCAGTGTTTTGGGTACAGATACAGGTGTGTTCTTGGAGCTAAAGAGCGAGTTTATATTGGTGTCACACACATTCCAGGAGTCAAAGGTGTTGTACTTTGTATACGGCTCTGCCCCTTGCTCATAGGCCACCGTTATTTCTAGCGAACGAGCATTGGAGTAGAAGTCTGAAACAAAGTCTTCAGCGGGTTCTATCTCCTGCTCTTCTCCATTGCAGCCAGCAAGGGTAAAACTAAGTAAAATGGTAATTGCAAATAGCGGTGTAAGAGTCTTATTGGAGTAGCTATTCGTCATTTTTTTGGTAAAACAAAGATAGGGTATCTGTCATTTATTTCAGAATAGAAGGGTAAGTGTAAGGTATACAGCGTTTTGTGGTTTCAATTTTTAAATATGAAATTAACCATTTAATAATCAACAGTTGTGAAAACTCTTAACATACCTGATTATTTTTGCATAATTATTTTGAGACAACTAAACCTTATAATATGCCTAATTGTAGGCTTGTCTAGCTTTGGCCAAATATTGCCTAATTTTGGTGGGCAACGTGCAG
>CAWVTO010000159.1:0-4996 GCA_963932895.1 uncultured bacterium | reverse complement strand
AGGTCATAGCATGAGCTAGATTAAATCCTGAGTATAGTTTCTTGGCATCATCTAGGCAGCAGATACTTACTCCTGCATTTCCTATTTTACCGTAGATATCTGGCCTGCTGTCTGGATCGTTGCCGTATAGCGTTACCGAGTCAAATGCTGTAGACAATCTCTTGGCTGGCATATCGCTACTGAGGTAATGAAAACGCTTGTTGGTACGCTCTGGTCCTCCTTCTCCAGCAAACATTCTCGTAGGATCTTCTCCCTGACGTTTGAATGGATAGATACCTGCGGTGAACGGAAAAGTACCAGGCACATTTTCTTGTAGATTCCACTGCAGTACATCTCCCCAAGCCTCATACTTTGGCAGCGATACTTTGCTTATTTTTTGGTGCGAAAGTGAGATGGTTTTGGTCTCTACTTTAATCTCTCTGTTACGCACCAGGTAGGTGTATATATCATTGGCATACGATTCTTTCACGTCGTCCCACCCATCTATGACCAACTGTAATTTCGGATCAAAATCCAACGCCACTTTAGCGTACGTTTCTTCTAAATCTTTTGTTAGTCTATCTGCGTCTACAATACCTGCTTCTTGTATGGTGCTAATGGTTTTATTAATTCCGTATAGTTTCTGTGCTATACCGGCTTGTTTCTTTGCCCAAGCATCATACCCTCTGTTGCTATCTGCTATCTCAGATAGATAACGCACTCTTTTGGGTGGAATAATAAATATCTTCTCAGACATTTCATTGGCCGCCACCAATTGAGAGTTAAACCCAGCTCCTGTTCGTTCATTGACCGTATCGATCAACTGAGCATAAAGTGAATTCACGCCCGGATCATTGAACTGACTCGCGATAGTGCCGTATACTGGCATATCATCTGGGTCTTTGTCAAATAGGACGTGATTACGCTGAAACTGCTTCTTCACATCACGTAATGCATCTAAAGCACCACGTTTGTCAAACTTATTCAATGCAATCACATCTGCAAAGTCCAACATATCAATCTTCTCTAGCTGAGTAGCCGCACCGTATTCTGGCGTCATCACATACAGACTTGCGTCACTGTGATCTGTAATCTCCGTATCGCTCTGTCCGATACCTGAAGTTTCGAGGATAATGAAATCGTACCCTGCAACTTTCAGAATGTCTTTAGCCGTATCTATATGAGCAGACAAAGCAAGATTTGCTTGGCGAGTAGCCAACGATCGCATATACACCCTATCGTTTCGGATACTGTTCATCCGGATTCTATCACCTAGTAGTGCTCCACCCGTCTTACGTTTAGATGGATCTACCGATATGATGGCGATATTTTTATCTGGGAAGTCCGTCAAAAATCTACGTACCAACTCATCTACTAAACTACTCTTACCTGCACCACCTGTTCCTGTGATACCAAGTACGGGCGTTTTTATTTCTTTTGCTTCTGCTTTTATACCTTCCAGCAACTTACTGTTTTCCTCTGGGAAATTTTCGGCAGCAGAGATGACTCTCGCTATCGCCATTTTATTCATTTTACGGAATGACTCTACTTCCCCTGTTAGGTTTTTACCCGTTGGAAAGTCTGACTTCATTACTAAGTCATTGATCATTCCTTGGAGTCCCATCGCCCTACCATCATCTGGATGATATATTTTGGTAACACCGTATGCTTCTAAGTCTGCTATCTCAGAAGGAAGAATAGTACCTCCACCTCCACCGAAGAGCTTGATATGGCCTGCACCTTTTTCATTGAGTAAGTCACGCATATACTTAAAATACTCATTATGACCACCCTGGTAACTGGTCATAGCTATAGCATTGGCATCCTCTTGTATGGCAGTATTCACCACCTCTTCGGCACTTCTGTCGTGCCCCAAGTGTATTACCTCACAGCCCGTAGCTTGTATGATTCTACGCATCACATTGATGGCAGCATCGTGCCCATCAAAAAGAGATGCAGCAGTTACTATTCGTACTTTATTTATGGGCTTATATATGGTCTGATCTTGCATACTATGTTAGAAGTGGCACAAAGATAAGGCAAGATGCTGTTTGCTATACACAAAGCAGCTAGATTAGATTGGCTAAAAAATAGGCAGAAGGATAAACCTCCAACAAAAAGAACTAGTGATAAAATTACCCTAAAAATCACTAGTGCATTGACGGATAATGTACAACCATGCAAATAATCCGCCAGTGGTTTTGCCGTATTGTTAACACTACTGCCTAGGTACTCTTTTTTGTTGTTCGTATTCAATCAATATAATTAGACTTGCTGTGGACGGCAGTTGTAATTATTCCAAATAATTAGAGAACATCATTGCAATGCAACTAATCTACCCCCGAGTTACAACGTATATCCCAACCGACAAGTCAAACATATAAACTTCTGATTAATAGAATATTAAATTAGTAAAAAACCTACAACAATACAGATGTACCACCATCCAAAACACATGTCATATTTCTTTCATTACATAGTGACTTTTCCATAGCGTATTCACATATTCAAAACGTACCCTCCTACCTATTAGATAATCTTATATTTACCGCTTTAAATAAATTAGATGGAGATACTTAGAGGTTTACTTGGATTAATCGTGCTCGTAAGCATTGCTTTTGCATTTAGCAAACATAAAAGAAAAGTGAATTGGAAGCTTGTGGGCTCGGGTGTAGCTATCCAACTGATACTTGGTTTACTGGTATTCAAAGTACCTGCCTTTGCCTCTAGTTTTGGCGTAGTAGCAGGCTTCTTCACGCAGCTACTTAACTTTACAGATGCTGGAGCTCAGTTTATTTTTGGTACTTGGCCAGATATGGCAAAAATCATGGTACCAGCTGGCGAAACAAACGCAATACACACTATCGGATATGTATTTGCTTTCAAAGTCTTACCTACCGTAGTTTTCTTCTCTGCTCTTACATCTCTATTGTACTACTTAGGCGTTCTTCAAAAGATTGTTTTTGGATTTGCATGGATACTAAGCAAAACAATGCGTCTATCTGGTGCAGAGAGTCTTGCCGCAGCTGCAAACATATTCGTGGGACAAACAGAAGCACCTTTGGTCGTAAAACCATACATAGATAAAATGACGAAGTCGGAGATCATGTGTCTGATGACTGGTGGCATGGCTACTATAGCAGGTGGTGTATTTGCTGCATTTATAGGCTTCTTGGGTGGTGATGATCCAGCAGCACAACAAGAATTTGCCAAGCACCTACTAACTGCATCTATACTCTCGGCCCCTGCAGCTATAGTTTGTGCTAAAATCCTGTATCCTGAAACCGAACAGGTGGACGAAAATTTGGATATAGATAAATCTAAAATTGGTAGTGGACCGCTTGAAGCTATCTCAACAGGAACTACAGATGGTATTAAACTAGCAGTAAATGTAGGTGGAATGATATTGGTTTTCTTGGCCTTCATCGCTATGATAAACTACTTCTTGTTTGACATAATAGGTAATTATTCCGGACTCAACGAAACAATTGCTGCAGCTACAATATACAAAGGGCTAAATCTACAGATGATCTTGGGATATGTATTCGCCCCACTTGCGTGGGTCATTGGCATAGACGCTCAAGATATGATTCTGAGTGGTCAACTACTTGGAGAAAAAACCGTTATCAATGAGTTTATAGCTTACTTATCTCTAAAAGGAATGATAGCAGCAGAAGGTGGACCAATGCTACAGAATAGATCAGTAGTAATACTAACTTATGCCCTATGTGGGTTTTCTAACTTTGCATCCATTGGTATACAAATAGGAGGTATCAGTTCACTGGCACCAAATCAACGTGGCACGTTAGCTAAGTTGGGTATGAGAGCTCTTATTGGCGGTACACTCGCTTGTCTGATGACAGCCACTATCGCAGGAATGCTATTCGCATAAATCTGTGAATAGAGGATTTCTATACGGAGACGGTTTTTTTGAAACTATACGCATAGTAGACGGAAGAATTCCGCTGATACAAACACATATAGACCGTATAGCAGATGCCCTTGCAATTTACGATCTGTATCTCAGCTTTGATATTGATGAGGATTTCATACAAGGTATCGCAAGTGGTTACGACAAAAACGGTAACCTTCGCATCAATTTTTTTCGGGACGGACAAGGAAAGTATTTGCCAGAAAGTAATGAAGTAGCTTTTGACCACTCGTTTGAGGGGCACTCACAAGACTTCTTCTTACCCACATCTTTAGACTTAGAAGCAGAACTAAAAAAGGCACCAACTAAACTAGGCTCTATTGCCCTATATCTTGAGCCCAAACCAATAGTGCCATGGATGACCGTAAAGAGTCTCAGTAGCATTTACTATGTGCTTGCAGCTAAGTATAAGCAAGAGCAACAAGCCGACTATCTGCTCATACAGAATACAGATGGGCATATTTGCGAAGAACTCATCAGCAATATCCTTATACAAACAGGAGAAGACCTCTTTATCCCTAGCCTAAAAAGTGGTGGAATCAACGGAGCTACACAGCGTTTTCTGCTTAGGAATTACGGCTTTGCTATCACTGAGAAGCAGATTACAATAAATGACATTGAAACTGCTGATGCGTTATATAGTTGCAAAGGGAGCACTGGAGTGAGTAGAATTAAGTAGTCTTTTTATTTTTAGTTAAAGCTTTCCAACAGATCACCTTGAAGTTGATCAAAATTCACCCTAGGTATAAACTATTTTGACTTTTAGTCAAAATAGAGAAGCCCAACCACTTTCGTGATTGGGCTTCTCAAAATATTGATTTATTACAGACTAGTATCTGTAAGCGTCTCCTTTGTAAGGACCATTAAGACCTACACCGATATAATCAGCTTGATCTTTGCTTAGCTCCTCTAACTCTACACCTATTTTAGCAAGGTGAAGTGCCGCTACTTTCTCATCTAAATGCTTAGGTAGTACATACACTTCGTTTTTGTAGCTATCTGTATTTTCCCATAGCTCTAGTTGAGCAAGTGTTTGGTTAGTGAATGAGTTACTCATCACAAATGATGGATGACCTGTAGCACAAC
>CAWVTO010000158.1:0-5013 GCA_963932895.1 uncultured bacterium | reverse complement strand
TAACAGACCTAGAAACTGCAGATATTTCAGCGACCCTAGGAGAATTTTATGAGATAGAGAGAATTAACCTAAACCTGACGGATAGTAATTGCTACAAGATATTTGCCAAGGATGTAGTAGCAAACCCGGGCAAGGCTGTTTTCAGTGTTTTGGTAGAGGGTCTGGTAAATAGACTCCAAGGGTACAGTGGTGTCGTCGTAGCAAAGCCTACAATAGCGTTTACAGAGCCAGAAAAATTTGTCCTAGATCAATACATAATGAATGGGGGGAAGGTGATTTTTCTAGTTGAAAATCTTGTGGCCGAAACAGATTCTGTAGCCAAGTATGGCGAGGTATCTACAAGTAACCACAAGCATAATTTAGAAGATCTATTGTTCCACTACGGCGTAAAGGTGCAGAATACATTGGTTCAAGATATACAGTGCCATGGCATTCCAGCTATAAACCAGCAAACCAACAGACCAGATTTTTATCCTTGGATGTATTATCCGCTTTTCAGTTCTGTAGATGACAATCCGGTAAGTAAAAATCTTGAAAATGTATGGGGAAGATATGTTAGTACGTTAGACACTACCGCTAAATTAACACTCAATAAAACGGTTTTATTACGCTCTTCTATTAACTCTAGAATAGCCGCAAACCCAGTATTTATTTCTTTGCGTGATCTTGACAGAAAGGTGAACAAAGCCAACTTTTCTAAGGGCAATAACATTACGGCAATTCTTGTAGATGGTGAGTTTACCAGTCCATTTAGGTACAGAGAAGGAGTGAAGCGTGCTTTTGATATCCCGTACAAAGAAGGAGTGAAAAATAATGCTATGATTGTTATAGGTGATGGAGATTTGATTCGAAATCAAGTGACTAAAGGTGGCCAGGTTTATCCGTTGGGGTATGATAGATTTGGATCCAAGCAATTTGGTACACCAATAGAATTTGCCAATAAGAAGTTCTTTTTGAATTGTGTCGATTATTTATGTGACGAGACTAACTTGATCGAGGTAAGAAGTAAGGAAATTATTCTGAGGCTTTTGAATAAAGATAAGGTAAAGAGTGAACGACTTTTTTGGCAATCTGTCAATATGATTGTACCTGTGTTAAGCGTAGTTCTATTTGGTTTATTTAATGCATGGTATAGACGTAGACGATGGAAATAGATGAACAGAGCTGTGGTCATAATATCGTGTCTGTTACTTCTGTTTGCTTCTGAAGCACAAAACAGAAAGTACCTAAGCGTGACCACTACGCCAGGTTTTCTTTTAGCTCATCGGGCTGATATCAAGAATCTAGCTGCTCACAACTGGGGTGTTGAGGTATCCTATGAGTTAGACCGTACGAATACAAAGTGGGGTAGCCACTATAGAACACCAACCATTGGTTTCGGGGCTCTGTACTACAATTTTGGAAGCTCTATTACGGGTCATGCTTTTGGGGGTATTACCCACATGAAATTTGGTGTCCTTCGTACAAAAAAAATGGACGTACGACTCAGAATGGGAGCAGGTATAGCATATCTTACAGAAAAGTTTAATCCTTATGAAAATAGGCGAAACCAGGCTATTGGTAGTAACCTCAATGGTACCATGCAATTTGGTTTGTTAGGCCATTTTGATTTACCTAAAAAGGACTATTTAGAACTGGGAATAAGTATCACACACTATTCCAATGCGGCTTTTAAAGTCCCTAATTTAGGCTATAATATTCCGAGTATTACGGTTAGGTATGGTTTAGGGGTGGGTGAGGATGAACCGATAGAAGAAAGTGAAGAAGAACTGTCTAAATGGGAGTATAGGGGAACATTCATCTATGGAAAGAAGCAGCGGAATTTTGCCGCACCACAAGATTTTTACAATTTTGGTATTCAGTTGAGAGCAATGTATAATTTGTCGGAGGTGAAAGCATGGCGAATGGGTGTAGATTATACTTCGGATAAGACCTATAAGTACTCAGAAGACCCGTTTTACCCATTAGATTCAATCTCCTTCTTACAAAAAAGTGAAGTTGCAATTGCCGGTGGGTTTCAATGGTCATTTGGTAAAGTAGATGTTATAGCAGAAATGGGTGCGTATTTATATAAACCTGCGGTACTTAAGAATGCTTTGAGCCAACGTATGGGTTTGGCATATAGAGTAACGCCACATCTCTCTACGCAAGGTACACTGAGGTTTCACAGAGGTGTTGCCGATTTTTTTGAAATTGGCTTAGGGTATACCCTATGAAGAAGTGGATATACATATCACTAATATGCTTGAGCTTTGGCTGTGGGGATGATAATAGGTGCCTAAAGTCTTTGGGTGATGAGGCAGAAACAGAAAGAAATATAGATGGATATTTCGATGCGTTATATGTGGAGGATAGGATAAAAGTACGGTTAGTTCAAGACTCTGTACAAGCGGGTAAATTGATATTTCGTGGGCCGAAAAATTTGCTTTCAAGTATAGGTGCTGTAGTGCAAGACGGCGAGCTTAGACTGACCAATAACAATACGTGTAATTTCTTGCGTTCTTTTGATTATATATTAGAAGTAGATGTATATTTAGCTCAGTTGAATCGCCTAGGTGTAGAGTCTATTGCCGAGGTAAAATGCAAGGATACGTTAAGAATAGATAGGTTGGAGGTGTTTCATAATGCCCTATCAAGTATAGACTTGTTGGTGAAGGGCAATGAAATATATGTTGAGTCTCATAATTCTGCCTCCACGATATTAAGAGGTAGAGTAAATGTGTTAAAGGGCTCAATAGAGGAGGTGTCTGATTTGGATGCAAAGGAGTTGCTTGCTAACAATGTACTCTTGGACACGCATAGTCCCTTAGATAGCAAAATAAACGCGTTAAAAGGGTACTTCTTGAACATATACAATGCAGGTAATATCGAACAATTTGGAAATGCCTCAGAGTACCAAATCGTAAATGAGCAGACAAGTACGGGTGCTGTTATCCAAAAATAAAGGACTTATCCATTGCTGTATTTATCCGCGTAACGAAGCTATCCCACTTCCGTTATTTCTATTTGTCTCGGGAGATTTTTTGTTGTGTTATTGATGTTCTTAAAACATCATGTTTTGAGATGCTTCTGGCAATCAGTATCTGATTGAAGTCTTGAAAAGGTAGTTTAGACACTGTTATAAAGTGAGTGCCAAGCCACTTCTGGAGTTCAAAAACAATATTTTCTCCATGTGTATTTGTTGTTGTAGTGTTAAATACGAGAATTCCGTTTGCCGAGCACGCTTCTTTTAGATGAGTCAAAAAATCGGGTGACTCCAGCAGCGGTGAATTTTCTAGCTCGCAAAAAAGGTCTATGAAAATAATGTCAAAAGGGTTGTTATTCTCTTTCATAAACTGTGCTGCGTCCTGCAAATGAAGCTGCGGTTTTGAGCTATATTCAGGTGCAAAGTGTTCCGTGTACAAGCGTATAATGTCAGCATCGTATTCTACACCTACTAAGGTATTCTTGTAGCTGTATTTCTTTTCGAGGAGGTGGTGTATGCTACCGCAGCCAAATCCCAGTATCAATATATTCTTGGCGTGGTTAATAGGCTCTTCTATCTGTTTCATGGCAGTGGCAAAAACCTTGTAGCCATTACCAAATGAAAAGTTAGCCTCTTTTGTATTCAGCATCTTAACACCATTACTCCATACTACTTCAAGGTAGTCATTTTGTGGCGATGAGCTGCGTTCTATAGGAACATCCCATACGTAGGAAGCGATTTTTTTGATTAGGTTAGAATTCATTATAAAAAAAGCCTCTTGTCCTGTTGACAAGAGGCTTAGAATAGTATGCTTTACAACGGTTTAGTGTTGTACTATTATTTTAGAAACAGCTTTTTCATTTTGCCCGATTACCTCTACAAAGTAGTTGCCGTTAGCAAATTCTGAGGTATTTAGGTTGATTTCACCAGTATTACTACCGCCTTCGCTAAATAATTTTGTACCTCTTAAATCGTATACACTTAATGTGTATTTACCTTTTATAGAAGTACGGATATGTACATAGCTATTTGCTGGGTTTGGATATGCAGTGATCTTGGCTACTTCTAGGGTTTCTTTTTTATCCTTCTTTACACTTGCAAGTAAAGATTTACTTTCCCAGATACCCATACCATGTGTAGCAGCGTATACTCTAGGACCAGACCACGATTTACTTACTACTTGTACTAAATCAAAAACGGGTACTTTCGGGAATGGCATATCTGGGTCTATACCGTCTAGTACGGCGGCCCATGTAGGAGTAGCGGCACTACCGTTTTGTGTTGCCCACACGCCAAACTCAGTACCTACAACAATAATGTCTGGGTCGTCAGCACTAATTATGGCATGATACACTGGGAATCTTGGAAGATTTCCTTGTATGCTGTTCCAAGTTGGAGTAGCACTCAATGCATCTTCAGATACGTACACAAAACTGGTATTATTGTAATTTCCAGCAGTAAGTACAACTCTGTTTGGATTGTTTCTGTCAATGGCTACTGAAGTCACCGTTCTGCCTCCTATATTTAAGTTGTTGTTAATCTGCGTAGTGACTAAGTTCGATGCTATTGCATCGGTAGATACTAAAACGGTCGTATCAAATGAAGCTTCTAATAGGCTGTCAATTCGATAAAGTCTTCCCCCGGTGGTTGTCACAAATAGTGATTTACCATCTCTGGTTGGTTCCATATAGTGCACGCCACGTATAGATGATATCCTAAACCATCTAACTGCTCCAAAGTCTTTTGGATTTGTGCCATCGTGTGGTTTTCCTAAAGCATTATTACAAACCCACACACCGTCATCAGCAGCAAAATATAGTTTTGCGTTTATAGAAGAGTCAGTTAATGCGGTTCTAGGAAGAGAATCCAATGCTCCAATGACCGCTGGGTTTTCCCATAAAGCCAATGCATTATTAAAGTACCCAGTAGGGCGAGTTGCACTGTTGTGTGATGCTCTTATACGGTTATCCCAGATGGATTCGAAAGAACCTCCTCCTGTTATAGAACGTCTTAAGTTACCATATTGGCTTTCACCAAACATAAAGCTA
>CAWVTO010000157.1:0-5030 GCA_963932895.1 uncultured bacterium | reverse complement strand
TTTTACACCAACAAAAAGGCCAATTTCAATGGAATGAAACTGGCCTTTTAATGACATATAAACGTTAATATTAATGATTGTGTCCGCCTGGTCCGTGCACGTGACCATGCTCTACTTCTTCAGCAGTTGCTTCTCTCACCTCGGCTACACTACCTGTAAAGTGAAGATCTTTACCCGCTAATTGGTGGTTGAAATCCATTGTCACTTTATCATCTCCTATCGCTTTCACTACACCCACCATTGGCTGACCATCTTGGTTGGTAAGTTGCAACTGAGCTCCTTCAAAAACCTCTGTGCTCATATTGCCGTCTACAAGAAATATAGCTTTATCTAACTCTGCTATAGCGTTTTCATTAAAATCACCATATCCTTCCTTAGACGGTACTTTAAAATCATATTTTTCACCCGCAGTTAAACCTTCTAATCTACTCTCGAAACCCGGGATCATCATATTATGACCGTGCAAGTATGTAAGAGGAGCATCTCCAGATGCATCAATTTTTTGACCTTCTACATTCAATTCGTAATTCACGCCTACTACGGCATCTTTTCCTATTATCATTGGTGCAAATTTAGAAGCCTTATTTTGGTTTCAAACCTATAGCGTAAATAATATCTTCGCAGCCGATGAAATACGTAAGACTATCGGCAGAGGAACTGCAAGAACTGGAAAAGGAATTTATAAATTTTTTAGTGGTAAATGGTATCACAGCAACGGATTGGGTAGCCATCAAAGAAAACGAACCGCTCAATGCAGATGAAATCATCAATCAGTTTAGTGACGTGGTGTGGGAGAGTATACTGAGAAGTACCAAGTACTTGAATAAAGTAGAAGAGACTACTGCCTATTATTTTAAGTGCAATACGAATGATATCGCTTTGAAAAAGGTAACCAAAGGAGACAATGGAGCTGAAATGTTTACTGCTCTAAAAGACTATAAAAAAGTAAGAGAAGAGGAGATGTTTGACATGATACAAAGTGGCTGTACCATTAGTGATGGCAAAGACTACGAGGTATTGAACTAGTTTTTCACCCTTGGAACTTCTTCGCTCAATTTTTCTTTTACTTTCTCAAACGTACCGGGCAGTATTTCTCTGGCGGTGTATGTCACTTTATAGGTAAAGTAATTTATCTCATATTTCAGGTAGATAGAACCGTCACTCTTATTCATAAAATAACCCCACAAGTCGTCATTGATACTAGCGTATTTGTTCTTGTCTACTTTCAATTCTGGGGTATACCAGTATTTTAGGCTAAGATACCTTCCTACACGAGTGGAGTTCGGTGCTTCTTGTGCAGTAACAGAAACCTCTTTTAGGTTGTAATTCAATATACTTACCGCCTCATTCTTCGATCGGAGGTCAGATACTTTTTGTATATTTTGTACACTTGCTCGATGTACATAAAGCGTATCTGAATTTTTATACTTCTCTACTATTTGATTTTTATCTACGTCTAAAAAGTAAATTTCATAGCCTTGTGAACCTGTACCGTCATACGTGCGTTGTACATCGCCATTTTTGAAAACGGTGAGGTGCATCTCATTGCCATACAGTGCTTTCTTATCCTTCTCAAAGGACGTGTCAGACTTTTGCTCTACCTCCACATCGTAAACTATGGTGCCTCTAAAAGCCTTTACTTTTTCACCTGTAGCGGTCTCTACGGTTTTGCAACCCACAGTCAATAAGGCTGCCAATACGAATAACTTAGTTGTGTTTTTCATTGGATAGGGTGCGTAATTTTTCTTGCTGAGCCATCAATTTCTTTTGATAACGACCCTGCACTATATCAACTACAATAAGTACGCCAATAACGAAGTAAAAAGTCGTCTTACTCATTTTTTCTATTGGGTTGCCAAACAGGTGGAGGTGGGCAAGCTCGCCTCCTTCTGATATCAGCATAATACCAACTATGAAAAGTATGAACAGTCCAAGAACCTCATAGAGTCTATTCTTCTGTAAAAAATCAGCTACTTTGTCTGCAAGCCATATCATAAGAATACCACCTATTATTATAGCCGTAGCCATTACTACAAATACATCTGTAAGTGCCATAGCACTCAGTATAGAGTCAAACGAGAACACCAAGTTCATCAGTACAATCCAAGCGATCACAGAGCCAACAGACTTATTACCCTCATTACTTTTTTCGAGATTATTCTCCAAAGGAGCCATCATGTGAAATATCTCTTTTACAGCAGTATACAGTATGAAAACACCCCCAACAAGTACTATGATACTGTGTAAATTAAAATGCCCTTGTGCCACATTTTCAAAATCAAAACCAAAAAGTTCGATGTCTACATACTCAATTAGGTTTACAAGCCCAAACAGTAACCCAATACGAAGGAATACGGCAATACCAATTCCTAATTTACGCACGTAACTCTGCTTATCTTCAGGTGCACGCTTACTCTCTAATGAGATATACAGTAAGTTATCAAATCCGAGCACAGCCTGCAGTACAACAAGCATTAGGAGAGCAGTTGCGTTTTCTAAAGTAAATAAATCTGTCAATTGAATAGTGTTATAACTGTTTCACCACCGAAACTTAGCGTAAATATATTAAAAAAAGAAAAACTACTTCGGTACGTTCGCCAATATCTCTTTTAAAAACAACCAAAATTTTGCAGTAGATTTTATTCCACAACGCTCATCTGGGCTATGTGCTCCTTTTATAGTTGGACCAAAGCTTATCATGTCTAAACCGGGATACCTTTCTCCCAATAAACCGCATTCTAAACCTGCGTGTATGGCCATTACCTTTGGCTCTTCGTTATTAAATAGCTCTTTGTATTTGGCTATCAATACATCCAAAATAGCCGAGGTAGGGTTGGGTGCCCATCCAGGGTAATCTCCTTTTTGTACAACATCGCAACCCATCAAATGAAATGGAGCAGCTATCGTATTGGCAACATCGTATTTGCCACTTTCCAATGAGCTACGTTGCAGGCTTTGAGTGATAAATTCTCCCTCTTTTACGATGATACGAGCCAAAGAAGAAGAAGTCTCTACCAGTCCTTCTATTGCTCTGCTCAATTTAAATACACCATTGTGACACGCATAAATAGCCATAGTTATCTTTTTTGTATCTGCTAAGCTCATGGCTTGGCTTGCCTGAGAGGTAGCTTCTATCTGTATGTTAAGATTTGGATCTTGTATGACAAACTCATCCTTCATGGCTTGTACTCTTTTCTCAAATTCTTCGAGATACGTAGGACTAAAGGCTACAGTAGCAAAACTCTCACGCGGTATTGCATTGCGAAGGCTACCTCCATTAATAGCTATAATCTGCAGATTGTGATTTTCACAGCCGTACATCAAGCGATTCATTATCTTATTGGCATTACCAAGCTCTTCGTTTATCTGAACACCACTGTGTCCTCCGTTCAAACCGTTTACAGTGATCTTGTACGTTTGAGAACCGTTTGCCAAAGTTACTTGTTGGTACTTGTAAGTGGTATTGGTATCAATACCCCCAGCACATCCGATGCTAAATTCATCATCATCTTCTGTATCTAAATTAAGCAAAATGGTGCCGTTTAATATGCCTTGCTCCAACTCCATGGCACCTGTCATCCCGGTTTCTTCATCTATTGTAAAAAGTGCTTCTAAAGGAGGATGAGCCACGTCATCAGAACTCAACACAGCCATTATAGCCGCTACACCCATGCCATTATCTGCACCTAGCGTAGTTCCCTTGGCCCGCACCCAGTCACCATCTACATACATCTCTATTCCTTGTGTATCAAAATCAAAGTCTGTATCTGCATTTTTTTGATGCACCATATCCAAATGACTCTGTATGATCACCGTCTGTCTATCTTCCATACCTGAAGTAGCTGGTTTTTTGATAATAACATTCCCCGCAGCATCTGTATAGGTTTCTAGTCCTAGCTTAGCACCAAAATCTTGCATAAACTGGATAACACGTTCCTCCTTTTTACTTGGTCGAGGTACAGCATTCAGATCAGAAAAATGGTTCCAAACTACTTTAGGTTCTAGGTCTCTTACGTTCATGTGGCGAAGGTAAGACTAACTGCGACTAGCTAAGTAATACTTGATATATTTTTATCGAACTGGGTGAGCAACTCCAGATACGGTGTGCCATATGGGTGGTTTAAAATTGTATAAAACCCAGCCATTCTATCCTCCATTAATACTTCTAGTCAAGCAATGATTACCTATCACAAGATAAATTGATACGAGAACTATCGTTTTTATTAAATAATAATATTTTTTTACAATTATGTGACACAACTTAACATAATACAAAAAAAGCGTGTACATTTCGCCCTTATTCAATCAAAAACATAAAATGAAAAAAATTACTTTAAGCGTTCTAGCGTTGCTATCCTTTTCTATAGGTGGCTTTGCTCAATTCTACCATTTAGAAAGCGAAGGTTCTGTTGCTCCATTTAGTCGACAAGTATCTGGCACATTTAACACTCTAATGGCTACCTCTGCTACAGCTCAGACAGTCAACGAGGTTATGTCTAGTACTCAGACTATTCCCTGGAGTTTCAGTTTTTATGGAGCATCATACACCAGCTACAAGGCAAGTGATAACGGATATATCACATTTGATGTAACTGGAGAGACATTGTCAAATTCTAACAATGTTGCTCTTCCAGACGTTTCTGCACCTAAAGCTGCCATCTTTGGTTTTTGGGATGATCTTAAGTCTCAATACGCAACAGCTATTGGAGGAGCTAATTCTTTAGTGATTAGTTATACTGTTGGTACTGCACCAAATAGACAGCATATTATCAAGTGGTTTCAATCTATGCCTGCTGGACTTGCTACCAATGATAAATACATGATCTTTGCTATTTCTTTGAAAGAGCAAGGCGGTTTTGATGTAATACACGAGTCTACTGGAGGTGCTGGTTCTTTCACAGAAACCGCTACCATTGGTTGTCAAAATGCTGACGGTACTGAAGGATACATGGCTAAGCCATTAAATGTAGCTTATCCTACAGGACTTGATTTTGGAACACAAGACGATGATAAAGTATACGAGTTTATAG
>CAWVTO010000156.1:0-5050 GCA_963932895.1 uncultured bacterium | reverse complement strand
CGTTCTAGCCCAAGATTTAGAGTTTTCATAGTCAATTGAGAAGGCCGTCCTAGGACGGCCTTCTCTTATTATGGGCATTGCTTATTGATATTTATTATGACGCAAAAAAGACATTAATAAAATAGATTAAATATGACTTTGATGTATAGGTTTACACTGTATATTTGTCTGTACAAAGAAGGAAATCATTACCGTTGGGTGCAACTCAACAACATAGATTAAAGAACTTGGGCGTTCTAGCCCAAGATTTAGAGTTTTCATAGTCAATTGAGAAGGCTGCCTTAGGGCGGTCTTCTCTTATTTATATGAGTTAGGAATGAGAGATATGAATACGTAAAAAATGGGAGGTGTGTATTACAGAAATATTTTACTGCCCACACGTACCATTGTGCTCCCCTTAGATACTGCAATAGTATAGTCACCGCTCATTCCCATACTTAGGGTATCAAAGTTCTGATGTACAGCATACACGTCATACAAAGACTTTAATGCATTAAATTCATCGGCAATCTGCTGCATATTATCGGTATTGGTTGCCATCCCCATTAGACCTTTACATATTACATTAGTAAGAAGCCTATACTCATCACTCGAGAGTATATTTCCAAGATCTGCGGCACTTAGTCCGTACTTGCTCTCTTCTTCGGCTATGTGTAGCTGAAACAGAAAGGGGATCACTCTACCTGCTTTCTCCGCCTCTTTATTGATAGCCTTGAGTAATTTTAAGCTATCCACAGAGTGTATGAGATGCACAAAAGGGGCAATGTATTTTACCTTATTGGTTTGCAAGTGCCCTATTACATGCCAGTTGATGTCTTTGGGTAGTTCAGTGTATTTATCTACGAGCTCTTGTACACGGTTTTCCCCAAAATGTCTGTGTCCGCTATCATATACTTCTTGGAGTTCTGGCAGACTTCTGTACTTAGAAACCACAACTAATTCTGTGTTTCCTATCTCTGACTGTATTAGTTTGATATTTTCGTGTATCGAATGAGACATATAATAAGAACAAAAGTAATTCTAGTTTGCTTATTTACTTTAGGTACATTAATTGGTTGTAAAACTGAAAGTGAAAAATTGCCAGATGGGATAATTCCCAAAGAGGATATGGTGGATGTAATAGCTGACATACAATTGGTAGAAGCAGCTCAAAAGCAACTGAATGTAAGTACCTCAGAACGTAACGTAATGAGAGATACCTCGTATCATATTATATTTAACAAATATGGTATTGACTCTGCATTGTATGATAGTAGTTTGCATGTGTATTCTCGTCGTCCACAACTAATGGCAGAAATCATGGAACGAGTTGCAGAACAAATAAACAAAGAGAATTAAAAGTGTTTTATCCGAAAAATATAAGTGAAAAACTGGGAATGCATCAAGTAATTGACGCAGCCCTAGAAAGATGTGATACCGAAGCAGGTAGGCTTCATATACAACGTGTGAAGTGTTCTGGCGATACTAGCCTTGTAAGCCTTTGGCTAGAACAGACAGAAGAAGTATGCCAAATTACAGCAAAAGGAGAACTCTCTTTATCGTTAAATATTGACTTTGACTTACAGGTAAAGACAGCCCAAATTGAAGGTTTTTTTTATGAAATAGAAACCATACAGCAAATACAAGATTGCCTTAGGAGTCTGCAACGCATGGTTATTTTTAGTCAAGATAGAAAGGAAGACTATCCTCGATTTGCACTGTTATTTGACAAACTTGACGTAGACTGGGAATTAATAGGAGCCATAGACAAAATACTAGACATAGATGGTGAGGTAAAGCCCAATGCATCTAAAGGATTACAAAAGATAACCTCCGCTATTAAAAGAGCTGAAAGAAGCATAATTAAAAGTTCGAACTCCATATTTACCAAGGCAAAGGATCAAGGACTACTTGCAGATACTGAGCTGGGTATAAAAAATGGTAGGGTAGTATTGCCTGTACTTTCGGAACACAAACGAAAAATATCGGGAGTCTTGATAGATCAATCTGGAACAGGAAAAATATCGTACATAGAACCACTTGAGCTAGTAGGGCTTAATAATGAACTAGCTGAGTTTCACATAAAGAAAAGACAAGAAATAATTGCTATACTGCGTAGTCTAACTGCACAAATAGTGCTGTATATCACGGATATAAAACGGGGTATGCAAAAAATGGCTGTTTATGATTTCATACGAGCCAAAGCAAGACTTGCTTTAGACTGGCATTGTGTGCTACCTAAAATTAATAATGAAACATCGGTTATTAATGCAAAACACCCCCTTTTGCAAGAGCGGTTGCGAAAGGAAGGGAAAGAAATTGTTCCGCTGAACTATATGTTCAATGCGGAGCAACGACTCATTGTTATCTCAGGACCTAACGCCGGAGGGAAGTCTGTTGCCCTAAAAACCATAGGGATACTCCAGTATATGTTGCAGTCTGGTTTTTTAGTGCCTTGCAGTCAAGAAAGCTCATTTACACTATTTGAAAACATATTTGTAGATATGGGCGACAATCAGAGTATTGAGTCTGATTTAAGTACTTATTCAAGTCATCTTAAAGCAGCTAAACACATTATAAACTTTTGCAATGAACGTACAATGGTTCTGATGGATGAGATAGGTACAGGTACCGATCCAATGTTTGGCGGACCAATGGCAGAAGCTATCTTAGAAGAAATACATGGTAAGAAGGCATTTGGGGTTATTACCACTCACTTTAGCAATATAAAAACAAAGGCAGACAAGCTAGAAGGCGTGTCAAATGCCGCTATGCTATTTGACTTAGATGTACTTGTGCCACTTTACAAACTGCAAATAGGACAGCCAGGAAGCTCATTTGTATATGAGGTAGCAAGTAATATTGGACTCAATAAAAAATTAATAAAACGAGCAAAACAGCTTACCAACACAAAGCAATATGACCTAGATGCATTGCTAGCAGAGGTACAGTCACAACAAGAGAAGCTGCGTGTAGAGCAACAAGAGATTAACCAACGGTCTGAAGAAGCTGCACTAATGGAGTCAGAGTATAGAAAACTCAAAGAAGAACTAGAAGCACAGCGAAAGGCTATACTGGAACAAGCCGAGGGAAAGGCTCAATTGCTTATTCAGAGTGCCAATAGAGATATAGAGAAGACAATACGTTTGATACAGGAAACAAAAGCAGATAAGCAGAAAACACAAAAGGCGAGAAAAGAGTTAGAAGGGAAAATCAAGGAACCTTTAGATATAAAAGAGGATAAGAGGGTACAGGTAGATTTTAAAGTGGGAGATCAAGTTCAAATACTGAATACCAGTACCGCAGGAGAAATTATAGAGCTAAAGCGTGATAAGGCTACATTGCAGATAGGTGGACTGATAACAAAGACAAGTGTAGATAACCTGGAAAAAGTAGGCAAGACTACCGCCAAAAAAGTAAAAAAATATATCAGCAACTCATCCTATGCCGAGAAGCAAAGTTCCTTTAAAACGGAGAAAGACATACGCGGAATGCGTACCTATGATGCACTACAAGAGATAGACATGTGGGTAGATAGTGCCATTATACTGGGAGTGAGCACTTTGAGACTGCTTCACGGTAAGGGCAATGGTATATTGAAAGAAGAAGTACGTAGACACCTCAAACCCCATTCGGCCATTAAAGGTATAAAATACGAACGAGTAGATTTGGGAGGAGAAGGAATTAGCATTATTGAATTAAAGTAGGTACCTAGGGTGATTCGATTTTTTTTATTAGGTATGTTTTCACCAGTAGTCTTTTATTTTCTACTCGCGTTTAAACAGTTTTTCAGCGTAAAGTCTAAGAGTAATCCTACGTTTCTAAAAATACCGAAGTATACATTATTGATCTGGCGAATACACCGCTTACTGGTTGGCTTAAATCCCTATTACAAGAACTTATCTCGTGAGGGTAAAAAACGTTTTGTGAGTAGACTCATAGTCGTCCTGCAGCAAAAAAAGGTAAGAGCTAGAGAAGGTGAAACAGATACAATAGATAAGCGAATAATTGTGCTTTCGGCACTGGTACAGCTTACGTTTGGCCTCCAAAAATTCAATATTCCTACATTTAACTTTATTGCTCTTTATCCTAGTGATTTCTATTCTACATACCTAAAACAGCGAGTAAAAGGACTAACATCTAAACGTGGTATCTTAGCCCTCAGTTGGTTAGACACCGTAAAGGGTATATATGATCCAACGGATAATCTGAACTTGGCACTCCACGAGTGGTCGCACGCTTTGCTTATAGACCATGTAGATGATCATACCAACTGGATGTATTTAGATTTGAATAAGTACATTGGACAAGCAGAAACATATTTCGAAACATTAGATAGGAAGCAAAAGAAGTACGAATACTTGCGTTCGTATGCTTTTACCAATGAGCATGAATTTTTTGCGGTATGTGTAGAACATTTCTTTGAGTCTCCTGATAAATTTGCATTAGAATTGCCCGAGTTGTTTGATATAATGTGTTCTTTGCTCAATCAAAACCCATTGAACACAGTAGACGACTATAAGCGGAAGTAATACAGATGAAACAATTATTCAGATACGGAGATACCAAAGAGTTCTATAAAAAGGTAGGCAAGAAAGATGCTGCTATTTTTAATGGGGTAGTAGTGCACCCATACTACAGTACCTACGCTCTTGCACGAGATGCGGAGTGGACCAGTAGACTGTTTGTGCTAGACATGAAAGAGGCAGAGGAAGAAGGTATTGGCCTGTTTGTGAACGTAAAACACGTATCGCCTGCCAAGATAGGTGATGAAGTACGTTTTATCGCTACCATAAAGAGTGTCGTAAATGATGAGGTATATTGCAACATTTCGGCAAAAGTGGGGATGCGACTTGTGGCTACCATAGAGACAGGTCAAAAAATATTGGACGAAGACGAATTAGAAGCAGTACGTAGAATCGCAAATAGTAGTGGCTAAGAAAAAACAGCGTGAACATAGTATCTCTAAGAATAAGCGGGCATATTTTGAATATGCCATAGAAGATACCTACGAAGCAGGAATTGTACTCACCGGGGCGGAGATAAAATCTGTACGAGATAAAAAGGTAAG
>CAWVTO010000155.1:0-5110 GCA_963932895.1 uncultured bacterium | reverse complement strand
CCATTTTGATAGCATCTTCTGCTAATACCGAACAGTGAATTTTCACTGGCGGCAAAGCTAGTTCTTCTACTATCTCCATATTATCTATTGCCATAGCATCATCTACACTCTTACCTTTCAGCCACTCCGTAGCTAGCGATGAAGAAGCGATAGCTGATCCACAACCGAACGTCTTAAACTTTGCATCTTTGATGACACCCGTTGCATCATCTACTTCTATTTGTAGACGCATTACGTCTCCACACTCTGGAGCTCCTACCAATCCAGTACCTACTGTTTTAGACTCTTTGTCTAGTGTACCTATGTTTCTTGGATTTTGGTAGTGATCGATTACTTTTTCTGAATATGCCATTTTCTTTCGTTTAATTAGTGATTAGTCAATAGTGACTCGTCTATTTTAATATTTTATTTAACCTCAGTACTAAAAAAATCAGTACTCAATACTATCTCTTAGTGCTCCGCCCACTCTATTGCTTTCAAGTCGATGCCATCTTTGAACATCTCCCATAGCGGACTCATATCTCTCAACTTATTTACTGCCGTCTTCACGTGGTCTATAGCAAAATCTATTTCCTCGTCCGTCGTAAATCTTCCCAAGCCAAAACGCAAAGATGAATGAGCCAACTCATCATCTAAACCTAAACTCTTCAGAACGTAACTCGGCTCTAAAGATGCACTCGTACAAGCACTACCACTACTTACAGCGATATCTTTGGTGCCCATCATTAGACCTTCTCCTTCTACGAATTTAAATGAAATATTGGCAACATGGGGAAGTCTATGCTCAGCATTACCATTCACATACGCTTCTTCCATTGTTAAAAGCTCTTTTTCCAATCTATCTCTCATAGCACTAAGACGTACCGCCTCGTCTGCCATTTCGTTTTGACAGATTTCACATGCTTTACCAAAACCTACGATACCTGGAACATTAAGCGTGCCACTTCTCATTCCTCTCTCGTGTCCGCCACCATCCATTTGACTAGTAACTTTCACTCTAGGGTTTTTACGTCTTACGTACAATGCACCAACTCCTTTAGGTCCGTACATTTTGTGAGCAGTAAAACTTAGTAAGTCTATACCATCTGCTAGTACATCTACAGGTATTTTACCTACAGCTTGCGTAGCATCTGTGTGAAATAGGATACCGTTTTTCTTAGCGATAGCCGATATTCCTTTAATGTCTTGTACTACACCTATCTCATTATTGCCATACATTATGGTGATAAGGATTGTCTTATCTGTGATAGCTGCTTCGAGGTCTGCAAGGTTAATTAGTCCATCCTCATTAGGAGAAAGGTAGGTAACCTCACCACCCATTTTTTCTACTTTCTTGCACGCATCTAACGTTGCTTTGTGCTCGGTAGTCACCGTAATCATATGATTACCTTGAGAACCATACATTTCATAAACTCCTTTAATGGCTAGGTTGTTCGCCTCTGTAGCTCCAGAAGTAAAGATAATCTCCTTACTCGTAGAACCGATTAATCTTCCAACTTGCTCACGTGCATAGTCTACCGCTTCTTCTGCAGACCAACCAAAGCTATGGTTTCTGCTTGCTGCGTTACCAAATTTTTCATTGAAAAAAGGCAACATTGATTCCAGTACTCTCGGGTCCATTGGAGTTGTACTGTTATTATCTAAGTATATTGGAAAATTCATTCTTGATCGCTTATGTTTATTTAGACTTAATCTAACTGCAAATATAACGGCTTACAGTCAATAAAGTTTGGACACTTCATTGGTTTTTTTGATAGGACGATAAGGGTCGTTTAATTATGATTTGGGAATGACCAAAGAACTATACAAAAAGGTCTTTCATCTTGTTCTGGTTAAACTATAAATAAATCAAAATGCTACCTTTACACGCTTATTTCAACATGCAAAAAAAACCGACACTACATACGCTTGCTGCCATACTTTGTCTAATGATAAGCACTTCTGCTTTCTCGCAAAACATAGACCACTGGGAATCTGCCATATACAATACCGACCAATGGAGCTATTTTGTAGGTTCTAGTGAGCCTTCTAGCCAATGGATACAGCCTAACTTTGATGCAAGTGCTTGGCTTGTAGACCAAGGGGGATTTGGGTATGACGATGGAGATGATAACACGACTATAGCCGCTACATCTTCGGTATACATTCGTAAGTCCTTCAACCTTATAGATACTGCAGTCATACAATATCTCATACTACAAGCAGACTATGACGATGCTTTTGTGGCGTACCTCAATGGAACAGAAATAGCCCGTAACAACATAGGTACGGTAGGTACACCTCCTGCATACGATGCACTGGCTACTACATTCAAAGAAGCTCAGTTGTATACCGGTAACCAGCCAGAATCATACGACTTTCGGGCAACTGACTTTCGTTCACTCATAAAACAAGGAAGCAATACGCTCGCCATACAGATTCACAACCAGAGCCTTACATCTTCAGACTTAAGCAGCAATTTCTTTTTAACCCTTGGAATCAGCGATAATTCTAACAACTACAGAAGTACGCCTTTATGGTTTCAAGCACCAAACCTTGGCAGCACCCTTCCCCTCTTTGTTATTACCACAGACGATAATGCAGAAATAGTAGATGAGCCAAAGGTGGATGGCAACTTAGGCATTATCAATAATGCCGGACTAAACAAACTAGGAGATCCATTCACTGGATATGACGGACGAATAGGCATAGAAATACGCGGAGCTTCTTCTCAGAGTTTTCCAAAAAACAACTTTGGGTTAGAAACTAGACTGGCCAACGGAGAAAACAACAATGTATCACTACTTGGGATGCCAGAAGAAAATGACTGGGTATTGCATGGTCCGTACTCAGATAAGTCATTGCTTCGTAACGTGCTGGCCTATCACCTAGGCACAGAAACAGGAGAATATACGCCACGAACACAACTCTGTGAGCTGTATATCAATGGCAACTACCGTGGAGTATATATGCTCACCGAAAAGATAAAACGCGATAAGAATCGCGTAGACATCGCCAATCTTAAAGAAGCAGATATCTCTGGAGAGGAACTCACTGGCGGTTACCTACTACAAATAGACCGCGATGACGAGTCTACAGAACTAGATGGCTGGAAATCAAATAGTTCACCACAAAAGTTTTATGCTTTTCACGATCCAGACCAAGACGAACTACAACCAGCACAGCGTGAGTATATCAAGACCTTTATCAGCTCTTTTGAGACCACAATGGCATCTGCCGACTATGACGAGGACTATACCAATTTTGTAGATCGTAGTTCTTGGATCAACTATTTTCTCGCTACCGAAATAGGGAAGCACATAGATGCCTACAAACTCAGTTTCTATATGCACAAAAAGAAGTCTAGTAATGGCGGTAAGCTGCACTTTGGGCCGCTGTGGGATTTTAATCTGGGTTTTGGCAATTTCGATTTTGTGTGCTCTCCCGATCCTCAAGGATGGACATATGAGTTCCAAGGTACGTGTGACAATTCGCATCCGTTTTGGGTAAAGAAAATGACCGATATACCTGAAGTATCTAATCTAATAAACTGCCGTTGGCAAGAGCTACGCGAAGGGGCATGGCATACCGATAGTTTAATGCAATTCTTAGACGATAGACTCACAGAAATGGGCGATGCTCCAGACCGCAACTTCCAGAGATGGCCTACACTCGGCACGTATGTATGGCCAAACAGCTACGTCGGAGACACATATGAAGATGAGGTGAATTTCCTAAAAACATGGCTCACACAACGCCTTGCTTGGATGGATGCCAATATGCTTGGCGATTGTAATTTAGTGAGCACCGAAAAAATCGAGGCTGAAACGAAAACGTTCTCCATATTCCCAAATCCTACTGCAGGTGTGATCTACCTAGAATCTTACTTGGCCAACAACCAAGGGAATGTGCTTCGCATGTTCAATAGCCTAGGAGCAGAAGTAGCGGCGTACCAAGCATCTCAAAACATAAGTAAGATAGACATCTCCACCCTAGCTAAAGGTATCTATACCCTAAAACTCTATCACGAGAATACGGAGATTGGATATGAAAAACTGGTAGTGAGATAGACTACACCATCACTGTCTTACTGATATAATGCAACTCAACCACCCCAAACTCGTTCAACTTCTGCAGAAAGCATACTCTGCCGAGAAAGCAGCTTCTTTTGCGTACATCGGGCATGCCGCTTCGCTGAAAGATCCTGTGCAGATAGCTGCTATTAAACAAATAGAAGAGGATGAATGGGGACACCGTGCAGAAGTGCTAAAAATCATGCAGCAATACGCTATTCCCGTATGCAAGTGGCATGAATTTCAGTTTCATGTGATAGGGAAAATCATCGGTTTTAGCTGCCACGTCATCGGTAGATTTATGCCTTATTATTTTGCCGGAGGCCTAGAAAGCGGCAATGTATGCGAGTATTTTATGATGATGAAATATTTCAGAACCCTTGGTATCACAGAACACGATGAGATACTCTACGAGATGGGTATCAAAGAAAAAGAACACGAAGTCTTCTTTCTAAATGCTGTAAAAGACAACGGAGCTCTCCCATTTTTTGAAAAAATATTTGGCTGGGGCAAAATCAAACAGAAAAATGACGTAGACTTTGAAAACCTGAAACCCGTAGAGCGGTCGGGAGAATACTGCCATACTTCCGACAGATAGTCTCGGACCATCCGGATTCTATTGAGCAATATTATCTATTATTGCTGAATGGATTTTAAACCCGCTAATAACATTCAAGACCTTCAGTATTTTGGAGAGTTTGGAGGCGTAAACCCCTCTATTTCTGATTCATCTACCTACACCTTTTTGTCTGCAAAGACCATGTTTGACACTTTTGAAGGCAATGCCGATGGGTGCTACTTGTACTCCAGGCATTCTTCTCCTTCCAATCTATACTTGGGAGAAGCTCTAGCAGCTATGGAAGGCACAGAAACGGCAAATGTTACCGCTTCTGGAATGGGTGCTATTACCGGCGTTATCTTAGAACTGTGCAAAGCAAACGACCATATTGTATGCAGTAGAACAATCTATGGAGGCACGTATGCATTCCTAAAGAACTTTACACCCGGTTTTGGTATTACTACTTCATTTGTAGATATCACCAACCTCGCACTCGTAG
>CAWVTO010000154.1:0-5117 GCA_963932895.1 uncultured bacterium | reverse complement strand
AATAGTGTCTGTGCATGTAGCAATCCACTCACGGATAACAAGGTAAGAAACAGTATTTTTTTCAAAGTGCTATTTGGCTAAAATAAGTGACTTGGTAACTTTACCGCTATCCGTGAAAATAGAAATAATATATTGACCGTTTTCTAAGTCTCTTAGGGATATTGCTGTGTTGTTAATGCCTTGTACAACTACTTTACCTAGCATATCTATCACACTGATTTCTATGTTTTTGCTGCGTTCTAGACCTGCAATAGAAATAGTGCCATACGACGGATTTGGACTAACTATAACATTCAATGTTTCTAAATCTTGTACACCAGCTACATCGCATGGATTATCTAATAATGCTATTATACCTGGGTGAGCACACTCTCTTCTGAACCCCTTAGGAGGTCCATCGCTGTATTGCCACACTACATTATCATTGCTATCTACCTCGTACATATATTCTCTAGATACTGCTACGAATGTATTTCCATTGCTCATTCTGTCAGATGCAGACTGTCCACCTGAGTTTTTTAAACATACGTGTCTCCACTGGTGAGCTGTAGGTTGAAAAGAACCGTTTGTGTAGGTATAATTATACCCGTCTCTCACTGGAGCAATAGCGTCAACCACCGACCCACTGCTAGCCCCACCACTGTTATTGAAAAACTGTAACATTCCAGCGTTTGGTCTGCCGTTTTTTATCCATCTCACATCATGTACTGCTGCAGTTACTACTTTAGGTGCTGCAGAACCGTAGTTGGTTGGGTTTCCGTATCTGAAAAGGAAATCTCCCCCCTTGCCAGAATTTCCACCAGTATGACTGGCTGCTTCTGCTGTGGTAGTACTGTGGTCTATGATAAATATTTCGCTCATATACCTAGAAGTGAAAGCTATCTGATCCAATTCTGGATTATAATCAATTCCATTAACGTGAAACCAATCTCCTCCGCCTCCACCTGGACCACCACCGCGACTAGAAGAAGGTACATTTATATCCATCAATTCTGGGTGGTCTGCTACTACACCAAAGTTTGGTTTGGCGGCATCATTGTCTTGTATCAGGTGATCCCAGATATGCCACTCCCATACTACCTTTCCTCCGCTACCATCTTGCTCTACTTCTACTATATGTGTTGGCCATTTGGCTGTGCTAGACGCGTAACCAGCGGCTTGCATTTCTGCGGCAGTTTTCACCTCCCAGGCGGTAAGTAACACATTCCCATTGGGCATTACTGTGAAATCGTGGTGAGAGCGGTACTCTGCACTGGAGTACGTAAATTCCCAAACTATGCTCGCATCTTTATCATACTCCTGAATAATTCCTCCAGCTGCTGCACCATTTATCTGTGCTCCGGAAACTACTCCCTGTCTTACGAGGTTGCCATCGTCTTTTAAGAAGACGGCATAGTTTGCATTTGTATTGCAATCCCAAGAGTGAGCGATTTCCCCATCCTTATCTATCAAGTACGTTGTGCTTTCATTCTGATTATTATACAATGTATACCCATCAAAATCTTGAGCGAACGAGCTCAATCCTAATATGGTTAATAGGATAAAAATTGTAGTACTCTTTGTGAATTTCATGTGTATGTTTCGCGTTATTTATAACTTAGACGACAAGGTTCCTAATTTTATTCGGAAGGAACAAAAAATATTAAAGCATACTTTTTATTATTCAAACAGTATTAAACCCGTATTGTTGAACTATACAATCATGCTCAATTTCGAACTACAAAATCCAGTCAGAATATTTTTTGGCAAAGGGGAAATCGCTAAGCTAAATACTCAGATACCCAAAGATGCAAACATCCTTGTGCTTTACGGTGGAGGAAGTATCAAAAAAAATGGCATCTATGAACAGGTAACCGCAGCTCTAGAGGATTACAACTACACAGAATTTGGAGGTATCCCTGCCAACCCAGAGTACGAAGTACTAATGGACGCATTGGCTATCATCAAATCTGAAAAAATAGATTTCTTACTCGCTGTAGGTGGTGGTTCTGTGATAGACGGAACTAAATTTTTGGCCTCCGCAGCTTTGTACGAAGGCGATGAACCTTGGGACATTCTGGATAAAGGAATACGCACCGAAGTAGGTATGCCATTTGGCACCGTACTAACGCTACCAGCAACCGGTACAGAAATGAATAGTGGGTCTGTAGTATCGCGTAGAGAACTAGGCGAAAAACGCGGAATGGGCGGACCTGGATTATTCCCGAAATTTAGTATCCTAGACCCTACCGTAGTAGCAAGCATACCACAACGACAATTGGCTAACGGAGTAACGGATGCCTTCACACACGTAATGGAACAATACATGACTTACCCAATAGGTGCGGACTTACAAGACCGCTTTGCAGAAAGCATAATGAGCAGCTTGGTTGCAACCGCTCCTAAGTTAATGGAGGATGCAAGTGACTATACTACGGCAGCTAATTTTATGTGGTGTTGTACTATGGCTCTGAATGGATTGATACAAAAAGGTGTGCCAAATGATTGGGCAATACACGCTATTGGCCACGAATTGACGGCTCTATACGGCATAGATCACGCTCGTACCCTAGCCATCATAGCACCAAGACACTACCACCATTTCTTGGACAACAAGAAAGAAAAACTAGCCCAATACGGAGAGCGAGTTTGGAATATTACTGAAGGATCTATAACCGAAAGGGCAAAAGCAGCTATTGCCAAAACAGAAGCATTCTTTCACTCTATGGATATACCAACTCGACTAAGCGACTATACCGACCAATACCAAGGGAGTGCAGAGAAGGTAAGCGAAACCCTTCGTGAGCGTGGCTGGGTAGCTCTAGGTGAGCACAAAGCAGTGACTCCTGAGGCGGTGAAAGTTATCGTGGAAGGGAGTTATTAATCTGTAGAAGCGGTATAGATTATTCCAAACCACCAGCTCAAACTCAAATTTGACCTGGTCAATATTCATAAGACGCTCCTTCACCATCTACTTCTTTGGTATTCAAGTAAAAATCTCATTGTACAGATTTTAACTTTGAATAATTTCTCACTCACCAGCCCGTATAGCTAGACAATTCCTGCTGTTTTTGCTTTGGGCTTTTGATCTGATCCTTTGTGTGGTTATCCAAAATCTGATTTTCTCGTTATAGTAGTTAACTGCAATTGACTCCCGCGGCTAGGTGTTTGCATCCACTACTTCTATACCCTATCTAATTCATTTCTTACTAAAACATTCATTTTATTCCCTAAAGGGTATATTTTTTAAATAAAATATACATTTATACCCGATTAGGTTTAAAATATTGATAAATTTGTAATAGTATATTTTAAAAGGTATAGATATGAAAGAAAAAGAACTCACTCCATTAGCTGTTTTTGTGAAGGCACGCCGCAAGACACTCAAGATAAATCAAGTAGAATTATCTGAGAAAGCAGGCGTAGGTCTTCGTTTTGTGCGTGACCTAGAGCAAGGAAAAGCTAGCCTACGCATGGACAAGGTGAATGATGTACTCCGCCTATTTGGTCATGAGCTAGGCCCCTTAAAGATGGACAGAACGAAACTATGGTCATGAGAAGTGCATTAATATACCGAAATGACATACTAGCTGGTAAGTTAATAGAAGGTGAATATGGCTATGTTTTTGCCTACGATGATGCCTATATGCACGACGGGAATATGCCCGTAAGTCTGACTCTACCACTTAGCGATAAAGCATATACCAGTAATGTACTTTTCCCATTCTTTGATGGACTAATACCAGAAGGATGGCTACTAGACATAGCTCAACAAAACTGGAAATTAAACGAACGAGATAGATTTGGGCTACTCCTTGCCTGCTGCAGAGATTGTATAGGTGCGGTAAGTGTCGTAGAGTCCTGATAATTACCACGATTTAGGACATGGGATTTACACCTTTTTTGCTTCGCTCATAGTGAATATAGACACTCAACAAACCGAATCTCAGACAATATAAGTGAGAATACGCTCAATCTGTGCCATCAGCATTCCAAGATTTACCTGGTACCAAGATGGTTTAATTTACCATAAGAATGAAAAACTATAAAAAGACATATCACAACTACTCTGTAACGGAAATGGTGTCAATGGTACAAGAACCCGGCAGTAAAAAGCCGGTATACAATTGTTTGTACTGTTACAAGCCACTGGTAGAGCCAAATACTGATTTTCATCAAGCGTGCAATAAAAGGTTCTTTGGGCAACTGTATACCCCAACGCTAAACTATAAATTTGATGACCTAGAGCTACTTGCCCAAAAGGTAGTACAAAGCCAAATGGCCGTGACCGGCGTACAGCCAAAGCTAAGCCTTAGTCTATACCGCAAAACAGATAAGAATCCAGTAAAAAAACTCACCATAGTGGGCCTATATGGAGACTACATACTAAAACCACCTACCAAGCACTATGCGGAACTTCCAGAGGTAGAAGACCTAACCATGCACCTAGCAGAAGTATGCGGAATAGCTGCAGTACCACATAGCTTAGTAAAACTGACTGACGGTACACGCTGCTACGTGACCAAGCGTATAGATCGTACTCGCCAAGGAAAGCTACATATGGAAGACATGTGCCAACTCACAGAGCGAATGACCGAGGACAAGTACAAAGGAAGCCATGAGCAAGTAGCTAAGACGGTACTCAAGTATAGCAGTAATCCAGCCTTTGATGTCACCAACTTTTGGGAACAGGTACTTCTCTCCTACTTCACAGGTAATGCAGATATGCACCTAAAGAATTTTTCACTCATAGAAAACGAGCTTGGTCAGTATGGCCTCACACCTGCATACGACCTGGTGAATACTGCTCTGGTAAATCCGAACGATACAGAAGAACTGGCTCTCACTCTCAACGGTAAAAAGAGCAACCTAGAATACCATGATTTTGTAAAAGCTTTTGAAACACTCAATATGCCCGTAAAAGTACTAGACACCATGTTACACAATTTTTTCTACTGCCGCAAAGAGATGGTAGCAATGGTGCACCGTAGCTTTCTATCCGAAGAGATGAAGCTAGGCTACTTGGAGGTGATGGCACAGAGATACGAACTCGTGCCTGAACACGTGAAGTAGGATTACACAAAAAAAGGGAACCTGCTCTACGCAAGTTCCCTTTCTATATTTTTGGCTATTAAGCT
>CAWVTO010000153.1:0-5172 GCA_963932895.1 uncultured bacterium | reverse complement strand
GCTATGGCAAATATTGCTACGCTGAATGCGTATGAAATCACCAAAATAGTGACTACCTGTCCGCATTGTTTTAACACTATTAAAAATGAATATCCAAGTCTCGGGGGTAAGTATGAGGTGATACACCATACGCAATTGTTACAGGAATTGATAGATGAAGGGAAACTAACGTTTGGTGCAGATCCGTTCAAAGGCAAAAAGATAACGTACCATGATAGCTGCTATCTAGGTAGAGCAAATGGTGTGTATGATGCTCCACGTAGAATACTAGAAGCCATGGATGCAGAACTAGTAGAGATGAAGCGTTGTGGTAAAAGTGGACTATGCTGTGGTGCTGGTGGTGCCCAAATGTTCAAAGATGCAGAGAAAGGCAACAAGGAAATCAATATAGAGCGTACGGAGGAGGCTATAGAGACAGGTGCGAGTATTATCTCGGCCAACTGCCCGTTTTGTACTACCATGATGGGAGACGGCATAAAACATGCTAATAAAGAAGGTGTAGTAGAAGTGCTAGACCTTGCAGAGCTAGTAGCTCAAGCCAAAGACTTATAAAACAATTTATGAGGGATAGAGAGAACAAGATTTTGATTCCTTTATTGTTTTTTGCGGTCAATGTTGTACTCCGTTATATATCTATTGGGGTAAACAGCCTTGCAGGTGACGAGCCCTTTAGTGTATACTTTGCTCAGATGGATATTGCCGACATTCTCAGGCATCTAAAACCGGGCAATAATCCACCATTGTATGAGCTTTTTCTCCATTATTGGATTAAGATTTTTGGTGTTTCAGAAATTGCAGTCCGTGTTCCGTCATTACTATTTGTGGGAGTCACTGCTTCTTACGTATATAAAATAGGAAGTACATTTTTCTCCAGATATACTGGTGTTGTTGCAGCATCTGTGTTTACCGTATCAAATTATGCTACGTACTTTGCTCATGAAGCTAGAGTATACGCCCTATTTGGGGTGCTCACTGCTATCAGTTTTTATCTGTATTTGCGATGGCTCAATAAGGATAAGAGTACGGTACTATTGGTGATTTATACCTTGGTAAACGCACTCTTGCTATACGCTCATTATTTTGGGATTATGATAGTAGGTGTTCAGGTACTACTTGCCATAGTTTTTAGTATTAAAGATTCGAAGCATTTGATGCGTTATGGACTCAGTACAGCAGGAGTTTTTCTTTTATTTTTACCGTATATCCCTATTGTGGTTACACAGTTTACTACTACTCAAGAATCGGGCACATGGTTGCAATCACCACAAGGTTGGGCTACTATAGAGTATATGCTTCTTAAGTTTGTGAATGCACGGTTTGTGATGCTATTTGCCTATTTTGTGTTTGCTGCTGCGTTGGTATTGCTCATAAAGAACCGTACTAAAATCACCAAAAATCACGCCGTTGTTATGGCTTGGTTTATAGTGCCTTTTTTTGGAATGTTTGTGCTCTCGTATTGGTTGCCAATGTTTCATGATAGATACCTCATGCACGCATTTATTGGTTTCTGCATATTGCTCTCTGTTTTAGTAACTTCACTGGTGCGTCGGCCCGTAGTAAAATGGATAGTGCCAACTCTACTGTTAGTGGCTATGGGTATAGCTAGCCGTAGAAATATAGACAATGGTAGACATACTCGGGATGCAGTAGCTAAAGTGCAAGAAATCAGAACGCCAGAGACTCGCGTGGTCTTATATCCGAACTATAGAATCTTGGGATACGGGTATTACTTTGACCGTGATAAATTTGAGAGCTATGATGCAGCGTATGCATACAATGATGTGATTGAAAACTTTAGGCACGAGAACCTCTATGCTATTAACAGATTTGCAAATGCGAGTATCGATAGTACCATAAATAAGATCATTTTTATGATGGTCGACGGTGGGCCAAAAGAGCAATTACTGGAGCAGTTTGGGAGAGATTTTGAGCTAAAAGGCAAGCATAGTTTCCCAGAGATGATAGAAATATTTGAGCTAGAAAGAAGGGAGTAAGAGTTAGTTTAGTTCACACTTAATCACTTCATATTTGCCGCTCAACGTCACTTGAGTTACGTGGCTAAACATCTTGATAAGGTGAGAACGGTAGTTCAAATGCGTATTAGCTACTATATAGAATTGTCCGTTTTGTTGCATTGCTTCTTTTGCCTCTTTGAACAGATTCAGTGCTATGTCAATGGTGTTTTCATACTCAAAATGAAAAGGAGGATTACATAAGATAAATTCAAATTTTTGGTCTTTCACAGCCTTCACACTATCGCTCCAGTGGTAACTGATGTTGTCTTTAGATAAATTCAATTTTGCAGAGCTTATGGCCAAAAAACTGTCATCTACTACATAAATTGGGCAATTTGGTGTGTTTTTTCGCACAAAAGCAGCAATAACGCCATTTCCGCATGCGAGGTCTAAAACAGTTTCTGTATCCTTGATCTGGGGTAATTGATCCAATAGAATTTGCGTAGCAGGATCTACTTTAGAAGAGGAGAATACCCCTGCATATTGTTTTAGGCTAAGATCTAAATCATTTTTCACCGGGTGAAACAAAGGGGCCATTTCAACCTCTTTTTTTGGTTCTTTTAGAATAAGTACCCGGGCTTTTTTTACCCCCAAGCTTTGAGAAACATCTGCAAAGTAGTGTTCTGCTATTTCTTTCCATTGTGGGGTGAAGTTACGTGTCATAAATCCACATAAGATTACTGTTTCATCGTGGCTTTTGGCATGCAGCTGCTGTATGTATAGTTTAAATAGATCGGCTGATTTTGGTACTTTTAGTAAAGCCATATCTACGCTATCCATTTTTAGTTTTAATGGGCTGCTGTAATCGTATTCCTTGGTCTCTACACCTGCAGATTCTAAGTTCAGTTTAGTCGCTTTTAGTTGCGATTGATTATTGATAATAGAATGAGGAGCATAAGAATGCAAAGTAGTAGCTAATGCACCAAAACTATCGTGAGCTAACGCTATTTTCTTTTTTTCAAAACCAAAATTTTGGGCCTGTGCTAGCAATAGTTCATCTGCAGCACTCCACGGACGCAAAGAACGGTTGGTTGACTTGGGATAGCGTTGTAGGTTTATGGTTTTGTTTTGGAATTGCATTGGTGCGAAGGTAGTTGTTTTCTTCTGTAGGTACTGTCCTCGAAGGTAGTACTTACAATAAGTAGGATAGGGTAACCTAGGTATTGTAGGAACACGTCACAAGGCGTGTTCCTACAATAAACATTTCCTGTCTTCGTTATCACAACATGAAAAAACTGGGATACTTATTACTGCTCTTACCTCTAATATTCGCTTTTGGCAAAAACAAAAAACCACAACATTCTAAGTATCTAACGAAACATTATGTGAAGGTGCCTGCAGGGAAGGTGTATTTACACCCAAATAGTAATAGTTATTTGAGTTTATACAAGGGAGACAAGTCTCTTCTTGATTCAATTGAAAAGAGAAATTTCGCAATGGGTTTAGACTCTACATCCGAGTTTTATATATCAAGCACAGAAATTACCAATATAAATTGGAAAGAATTCCTAATGTATCTCAAGCAAGAAGGTAGGCTGGAAGAGTACAATGCTAATCTTTTAGATACAACTGTATGGAGACAAAAGTTAAGTTACAACGAGCCGTATGTAGACTATTACTACCAGCACCCAGCATATGAAGAATACCCTGCAGTTGGAATGACCTTAAAACAAGCTACTGCTTACGCCAATTGGCTGACAGAGATATTTGCCTTAAGAGATCAAGGTGTAAAAGTGACATTTTGCATTCCGACCAAGAAGCAGTGGATACGAGCTGCACGTGGCAAGTCAACGTCTGTTTATCCTTGGAATGGACCGTATTTGAGAAATAGAAATGGTGGTTTTTTAAGTAATCATAAAGCGGTAGGTACAGAATATATACATACTGACCGCAGGACGAACGAGTTAGTTGTTGTAGCAACTGGAGCTAAAGGTGACGAAAACACAATAACCGCTCCCGCAAAATCTTACTGGCCAAATAAATTTGGAGTCTATAATATGTCAGGCAATGTAGCCGAATTAGTCTCTGATGATACTGTGGCTATGGGTGGCTCTTGGAACGATACAGGATATGATGTGCGTATAGAAAGCGAACATCCTGCTACAGAACCTAAGTCAACAGTTGGGTTTAGAGTGGTGGCAATAATTGAGAAATAACCTTCCCAATTCCCTCGACATCTAAATCGTATTTAGCTCTGAGCTCATCTACAGTTCCGTGTTCCACGAACTCATCTGGTAGACCAAGAGAGGTAATAGTTCCTTTGTATTGAGCGTCTAGAGCAAGTGTTTTCACTTGTTGTCCAAAGCCTCCAAGTAAGCAGGATTCTTCAACCGTAACTATTTTATCAAACCTGCTGAATACTTCACCTAATGCTTTCATGTCCAACGGCTTCATACAGCGAGCGTCTATGTGGGAGACTTTAGATTCCAGGTTATCGGTTACTATTGCTTTTTGTACTTCAGTGCCTATTTGGCCTATGGAAATTACTGCTACGTTTTCACCTATATTGAGGATTCTACTGCTCGGCACGGTCAAAGGTTTTATGTCGTTTTTGTAATCTATCTTACTTCCTCTTCCTCTTGGATAGCGGATTACTACTGGCCCATCGGTATGGTCTAATGCCCAGTACATCATATTCCTGAGCTCGTGCTCATCCATAGGGCTTAGAATAATAAGGTTTGGTATTGCATTGAGAAAAGCTAAATCAAAGGTGCCGTGATGTGTAGGTCCGTCTGCTCCCACAAGCCCTGCTCTGTCAATACAGAATATTACCGGAATGTTTTGTAGTGCTACGTCGTGTATTATTTGGTCATACGCACGCTGAGCAAAGGTAGAGTAGATATTACAAAATGGCCGTTTGCCCTCTAAGGCTAGTCCGGCAGCAAAGGTCACCGCATGTTGCTCCGCTATTCCTACGTCAAAAACCCGGTGTGGCATCGCCTCCATCATTATCTTCATAGAGCTGCCGCTTGGCATAGCAGGAGTGATGCCTACAACTCGTTCATCTTTTCTTGCAAGTTCTAATAATGTATGTCCAAATACCTCTTGAAACTTGAGCGGTTTTGGCTCCATAGTCTCGGGCTTAAGTGGATCTATTTTTACATAACTTACACTGTGCCAATCCGTCTGTGCTTCTTCCGCAGGTTCGTATCCTTTT
>CAWVTO010000152.1:0-5278 GCA_963932895.1 uncultured bacterium | reverse complement strand
CTTTTCTTGTTTAGCAGCCTATTTTTAGGATCTCTAAACATTAATCGTTTAGTAGGCATACTAATTATTTTAACAATAAGGCGTAATAATATGTAATAGTAAGATAATCAGCGTATTATTTATCAAATATTTAAAGTTAGTATACCGAATATTGAAAGTTAGTGTGTTAAATATTTAAAGTTAAGATGTAAAAATTTTAAAGTTAATGTATCAAAATTTTAAAGTTAGTGTACATTTGTACTATGTCGGAAGTGTCACGGAGAATAATAAAAGCAATGAAGGTATATGCTAACAAGTATCCCTCATTAGCTCTTACAGGGCCGCGTCAATCAGGTAAGACTACATTGCTTCGTTCTCAGTTTGCTGACTATAGGTATGTTAGTTTAGAAAATCCAGATGACAGAAAATATGCCACAAAAGACCCCAATGGATTTTTGACAGAATATGATAAGTACGTAATATTAGATGAGGTGCAATTAGTGCCTGAACTTTTCTCGTACCTACAGACTAAAATGGACAATGACGGTATTATGGGCCAATATATCCTTAGCGGTTCCCAAAATTTTCAACTCATGGAGCGTATCACGCAGAGTTTAGCTGGACGTATTGCCCTCTTTAGGTTATTGCCATTTGATTTTAAGGAGATGAAATCAGCCGCTTTATTGGCGAATGACTCATCCCAAGCTATAATAAATGGCTTTTACCCTGGGGTGTATGACAAAGGATTGTCTCAAAAAGTATTTTATGCCAACTATATTAATACGTACTTAGAGAAAGATGTCAGCCAACTTATCAATTTAAAAGATGCTAGTAAATTCAAGCAATTTTTGGGGCTATGTGCAGCCAGTGCAGGCCAATTGCTCAATGTGTCTAAACTGGCTCAAAAATGCGGAGTGTCGTCTCCTACAGCAACCTCTTGGCTTAGTATTTTGGAGACCAGTTTTATTGTATTTTTCATACAACCGTATCATAAAAATTACAATAAGCGGCTTGTAAAAAGTCCAAAAATTTACTTCTATGATACTGGATTAGTGGCTCATTTGCTTCGTATACGAAAGGCGGATCAACTGAAAAACCAAAGTCTACGAGGTGCTCTATTTGAAAATCTAATAGTAGCCGAGCAAATGAAACAAAATGCCCATGAGTATAAGCACGATGATTATTGGTTTTGGAACAACTACGATGGCAAAGAGGTAGACTTGATAGTAGAAAGCGATAGTGGTGTACATATCTGCGAGATAAAAGCTACGAGTACTGTGTTACCTAAGCTATACGACGGCCTAAACTATTTTAAAGCAGTATCAGAGGAAGATGATTTTACTGAACACCTGGTATATGCCGGAGACCAAAAGCAAGCAAGAACACTTGGTACGGTATGGCCATGGGACGATTTTGAAATCGTATAAGAGAGCGTAGACTTTACGCTACCACTATCTCCTCAGCAGTATCCACTTTCTTTCCATCTTTCAGCTTATTCACTTCCAGGTACAACCATATAGCCGCCCATATACCTGCTAGAACTTCGCCGGCGGGTAGAGAAGCCCATACGCCGTCTAATTCTATGAAGTAGGCGAGGATGAACATAAGTGGTATCATACATAAACCTTGGCGAGCAAGAGTTAATACCAAAGCAGGTAAAGGCTTACCTATAGCCTGAAAATAGGCTCCACCTATGAAACCAATACCCATCACGGGTAGTGATATAAATATGAGTTGCAGCACACGAGGTGTATGTGCAAGTAAGTCTTTGTCTTCTGTGAATATGCCAATGAGTTGCTCAGGAAATACCACGATGATACTGAGTAGGAGTAGAGATATTCCGGTGGTCCATTGTATAGCCAACCACACACCTTCTTTTACACGTGTTCCATTATTGGCACCGTAGTTATAACTCACTATAGGCATAAGTCCTTGCATGATGCCGATGATAGGGAATGCTACAAAGAGCGTAAATCCTCTGATAAGTCCATAAATGGCAATGGCGTGAGAGCCGCCACTTTCTCCAAGTGTGCTGGCGTATTCTACCTGTCCCCACTTGTCCAGTTGACTGTAGAGTACAATGGCGAGTAGGCTAAACATACTCTGTCTTAGGAGCGTAATAGAACCTATAGATGTTATTTCTTTTACAATTGGGAGGTCAAATAGGAGATTGCTCTTGCTCAACTTGAGCTCACTCTTACCAGACAAAAAGAACCAGAGCGTATACAAACCACTGAGCATATAACCCGTGGTAGTAGCCCATGCAGCTCCTTCTATTCCCATATCAAATTTTAAGATAAGTACGTAATCCAATACGATATTAGACACCGCAGGAATTATCATTGTGAGCATAGCTACTTTGGGTTTCCCTTCTGCACGTATGGTATTGTTGCTCATCATAGCCCAACCAAGAAACGGTAGGCCGAGGAGTAATATATTAAAGTACTTTTTGGCATAAGACATTATTTCAGCATTTGCCCCAAAGAGGGTAAGTAATTCCGTTTGAAAAATGTAACCTACTAGTACAAAGAACAAGAGAAATCCGAGGGTGAGTATTATCTGATTGTTGAAAGTTTTTTGGGCTTTTTCTGGTTTTTTTTCGCCCAAGGCTCTAGCCAATACAGACGCCCCACCTACACCTACTGCCATACCAAAAGACGAGATGAGAAAAGTAATAGGAAGCACAACAGTGATAGCAGCTATAGCTAGCTCACCTTCTGCATATCTACTTACGAACCATACGTCTACCATTTGATAAATGGACATAACCAAGAAGCCAATTGCCGCGGGAAGAGACTGTTTGAGGAGCAAGGTGCTGATCTTTTCAGTTCCTAATTTATCGGATGTTTTGGTTGATTGACTCAGAGATGCGAAAGTAGAAATTTATGCCAATTGGGAGTGTTATATCCATACTTCTTTTTCTTGTCGCATGACATCTGCACTCATTTTTTTGGCTATTTTTCGTCACCCATATCTTTTGCTGATGTCAAAATCTATCTCGAGGGCTACTGTTTGGCAACCCTAATATTGGTGCTGTAAATTGTGATTTTCAGTTATTAAGTTGATTTTTTTTTCTGTCTTTTGCGAAGACTATTCTACGCTAGTATTCGGCATCTATAGTGAGGTATGTCCCTCACTAGTAATTCTAAAAGGGCATATGGTACTTGGTAAATACCATGTAACTGGTTAGGTAGATTTTCAGCAAATGGAGTCCCCCCGTTGAAACCTTGCTATTTATTGCTTACATTTCATTTTCTTTGCACTAGTGAATTATTTAAGTCATTTCTATTTCGACCGAGACGAAGACAATAAGTATTACAACATTGGTTTAATACTTCCTGATCTCGCCAGACACTATATTCCGAAACTCAGAATAAATCCATACAAGAATATCACCTTTACTACCAAAGAGATATCGAGTATGAATGATGGTACGAACAAGCACTTTGCTAGTGATCGTAAGTTTCACAATTGGATGGTTTTTGTAGACCTTACCAATAGAGCTACAGATATGATTCGCGAGAGTGGCGATAAGGAAATCAATAGAGACTACTTCATTACCCATATCATGGTAGAAGTGCTTCTAGACAAAATCTTGTTGGACCAAAACCCAACCTTAGCTGATGATTTCTACAAAATGGTAGATAGCGTAGAGCAAGATTGGATACTCAAATTTATGCGATATGCAGGTCTTCAAGATGATGAGTTGTGGAAAGGCCAGCACAGACGTTTTATGAAAGCCAGGTACTTCGAGTCCTACACCAGCATAGAAAATGTAGTAGACGCTGTAGAAGGAGTTTGCCGCAGTTTAGATATGATAGAACTTACAGACGATCAGCGTCAATTATTAATTGACATTTGTGAGACAATAGAACCCGAATTAGCACGTTCAATAGATGCACTAGAAATCCAGCTATTATAGGACATATCAATTCAATGAAATTTACGTACATCAAGCAGACTATACTATTAACAAGCATACTATCGGTGTCACAGATAGGTGCTTTTGCCCAATCTACACCTAAGTATAGCAACGAGTTTTTGTCAATAGGCGTTGGTGCTCGGGCGTTTGGGATGGCCAATACGGTAATTGCCTCTGTGGATGACGTAACATCAGGTTTTTGGAATCCGTCTGGCTTGGTAAACCAAGAAGATAAATTGCAGATCAGTGTAATGCATAGCAACTACCTGAATGGGTTAGCCAATTACGACTATTTTGCACTCAGTACGAAGGTGCGAGAAAATGCCGCATTGAGTTTCTCTATGGTACGTTTTGGTGTAGATGATATACCCAATACACTGGATCTTATCCGAAATGGTCAGGTAGACTACAATAGAATTTCTTCATTTAGTGCAGTGGACTACGGTTTTTTTGTGAGCTATGCTCAGAAAGCATTGATAGATGGTCTTAGTTTTGGTGGAAGTGCCAAAGTAATACGCCGTACAGCCGGTGAATTTACCTCTGCTTGGGGTTTTGGTATAGATGCGAGTGTTAGGTATCAGACAGATAATGATTGGTCATTTGCTGTAGTAGGTAGAGATATTACTACGACATTCAATGCATGGAATTTCAATTTCTCTGAAGCGGAAGAAGCTATTTTTAGACAAACAGGAAATGAAGTGCCCGAAAACTCACTGGAACTTACCTTACCTAAATTTATACTCGGAGCAGCAAAGAAATTCACCTTCTCAGAAGATATAAGTCTATTGACAGAAGTAAACCTAGACGTGAATACGGATGGTAAGCGAAATACATTGTTGCGAACAAACCTCATCAGTGGAGATCCACATATTGGTATAGAGGCTGCATACAAGAATATCATATTCCTACGTGGAGGAGCAGGCAACGTACAGCAAGAGAAACTGGGAGAAAACTACGAACAACAGTGGACCTTTATGCCGAACATTGGCCTTGGGCTAAAGCTAAAGCAAATTACTATAGACTACGCACTCACAGACGTAGGAGACCAAAGTGGGTCTAACTTATCGCATGTATTCAGTATACGAGCAGCGGTAAATCCAGTCAAGTAAATCACACACTCCTTCTTGCCTAAGAATTCCCTTTTTTACTAGTAATAGTTGCGTGAATTGTGCACGTTTTTGCCCTGTTTGGCCAAAACCATACTATTTGCTTTGTGTAAAGAGTACAATGGAGCCGGATGCCATACCGTGCTAGTCTTTACCTTCTTTAGTGTCAGTAAGCAGAGAAATCAACCTTAACCACGTAGTGTAAGAGAAGGCAGTAAATATGTCTAGTGCAGTAATGCCTCTCTGTTTACCCTCGATTTGGTTTGGGAGA
>CAWVTO010000151.1:0-5303 GCA_963932895.1 uncultured bacterium | reverse complement strand
CATATGTAATGTATAGTGATGTAAAGGATTGATTTTTAGCAGCATACAGTATGTTAAGGTGGTTTGGGAAATAATCTAATCGGACACCCATTTTACAACTCTTAATATAATAAGAATGATTCCAGTTTATCGCTATATGTATATCTGCATGCACACCCGGGGAAACAGTGAGTTTATTAAACCCTCTTGTCCAACTTACTGGGCCGTTTATGGAGTCACTATTGTGTATGGTTTCTTCGTTTTGTTGAATAATATCTGCACCCGATCCGTCTTCTCTATTGTGCTGATAACTAATGTAATAGGGCTTTAAAATACCTAAACTTGGTCCGGCAGATATGCCTATCAAAATATCAGGTGCTAAACTACCACTGCGGCCGCTACTCAAAGATTTGTAGGCGGTATAGCCGATTCTTAGGCTAGCTGCTGAGTTAATTTTCGCAAAACTATAGGTCTTAGAATTTACCATTCTAGCGTTTTGTACTTTGGTTTCTAACGGATGATTTATCGTTTGTACATCTGCAAATATCAATTGTCTTCCTCTATTTATATGGTGAGAATAACCAAGTCCAAAACCATTTGTAGCTAAAATAAACTTGCCAGTATTTACATTGTTTTGGGCAACAACTTCTCGAGGCAAAGAACATACTAGTAAACAAAGCACAATGCAGCGGCTGAAATAACGAGGATATGGGCAGCAAAAAGTCAATACAGTGTAAAAGTAGTGAATTTTGAAGAAAATTTCCTCATTTTGCGAGTACAATGACGTCAAACATAAGATACAAAGGAAACTTGAGTACGGAGTGTACTCACCTAAAGTCAAGTACCACTATAGTCACCGATGCCCCCACTGATAATAAGGGGAAAGGGCAAGCTTTTAGCCCAACAGACCTGGTCGCCACAGCATTGGCTTCCTGCATGATTACCGTAATGGGTATAAAAGCAGCGGCCAGCGACATTCGGTTTGATTTGGTAGAAGCTAGTGTATTGAAAGTAATGAGCTCTAACCCCAGGAGAATAGCGGAGATAAAGGTGAATATTACGGTAGCAGAAAATTGGACAGAAAAGGAAAAACAAATTTTAGAAAAAACGGCCAGAGCGTGTCCAGTAGCACAAAGTCTACATCCTGAGACCAAACAAGAAGTGGTTTTTACCTATAAGTGAGATAGAATGCTAGCGGGGCGAATATTCATGTGGGATGAAGTGTGCACTACCTTACCGTCCTTCAGTATTATCACTTGAGGAGATGCATGTTCCACGTCTAGTTCATCTGCTAGTTGTAGCGAGATATTCCTATTGGCTACAACGTCTATAAGCAGTACGTCTGCTTTGTTATTGATATCTTCTTGTTGAGTGAGCACGCGTTGCAGTGCCATAGTGCTTATGCTACACCTATTGCTGTGTTTGAAAATAACGGTAGGAGTCGTATTTTTTAGAAGTGAATCTGTATCCACTTTTTGAGCATAATCCCACATGACTAACCTATGTTTTGGGTAGTAGTGGTGTGCTGTAAAGAGCCTACTCCCGGGCAAGCATCTCTTGACCTGCAAGAAGAGAAAAAGGCACTAATAAAAAGTGCTACAGCGAATATGCTTAATATTTGTTTAATGTTCATTGTGCTTTAGATATAATTGTAAGTTCAAAGGTATAACGCATTCAGATCAACTTACAGTGCAAAGTAACAACATAATAAAGATTTTAGAAAACAAGAAGGCACAAAGCTTTATTCGCAGCAATATCAATGGTGATATAGCTGTCTTGGCACTCAAAAATAGGGCTGAGACAAGCTATAATATGACAGAATGTTTACAATTGATCAAGATCTATAAGAAGGCGATAAAAAAACTCCCGCTTTTTTGGAACAATTTATTGGCAATAGATGAGCGGTCTTATGCACAATGCACCTCCGAAGCAGTAGCACAGTATAAATCGTCGTTTTTATCGGGCAATAGACTCTTAGACCTTACTGGAGGAATAGGGGTAGATAGTCTTTTTTTGAAGAACAGCTTTAAAGATGTGATTGCTATAGAGCACAACGATGACTTACATCAGATTGCTTCTTACAACATAGAAAAACTAGGAGTAAAAAACGTATTGAGGATAAAGAGTGATGCTCTTACCTATTTGAAAGAGTATGTGTCTCTATCAGATTTGATTTACATAGATCCGGACAGAAGAAGTGAGTTTGGTCGATCTGTAGCGTTGGAACACTTAAGTCCGAATGTTTTAGAACTTCTGCCACTCCTGAAGAAAAGAACAAAACAGGTTTATCTCAAGTTATCGCCTCTTTTTGATGTGAAGGAGGTATATAGAAGATTTAGCAACGTGCAATGCATATTTCTAATAGCCGAAAAAGGTGAGATAAAAGAGGTTGGGGTTTGGTTGGATTTTTCGTTAGTTGACAATAAATCTGTTATTCATTTGAAGGATGTCAGTTATGACTTTGATCATACAATTGAAGGAATTACTCGAAGAAAAGAGAATGGGCGTTTGGAGAAAGCTGAGAACCTTCACTTACCATTAGCACTTGTTGCAAAGAGTCGGAGTTCAGCAAATTTTCTAGAAGGGATAGAGTACCATAAGCATTCAGACTTTGAGGTATATTATTCAAATGAGAGTCATATTGTTGGTTTCAGAAGTTTTAAAATAGTAGGTATATCTCGTCTGGCAAAGAAAAAAGTGGCAAAGATGCTAGCAGATGCAGGGATACAGAAGTGTACTATTATTGTGAAAGGATCAAATCAGAAAGCGGAGGAATGGCACAAGAAACTGAAAACCAAAGACGGCGGAGATGTATATTTGATTCTATTTCAGGATAAAACTACAGAAGCAGTTTTAGCTCAACTTATTTCTTAAGTTGAGACTTGATATAAGCCTCTAATGCCGCAACCATACTAGGGTGGTCTGCAGTTGGTGCAGGTATGGTATTTATTAAGCCGGCGTCAGTTAATGCCTGGTCAGTAGTTTTGCCCCAGCCTGCAATGGCTCTATCATTTTCTTGCGTAAACTCAGGAAAGTTGGCAAACAATGAAATGATACCTTGTGGACTAAAAAACACGAGAATATCGTAGTACACACTAGCCAATTCGGATAAATCAGAATTTACCGTGTTGTACATTACAGCTTCGGTATACGTTATATTCATCTCTTCCAAGTAATTAGGAATAGACTCATTGCGTATATTGCTGCAAGGAAAAAGAAAATTAAGTGCTTTGTGTTTTTTGAGCAATTCCAAGAAAGAAGCAGTAGTTCCTTTACCAGTAAACATCTTACGCTTGCGGAGTTGTGTGTATTTTTGTATGTAAAGCGAAACCCCTTCGTTGGTACAAAAATACTTCATAGTAGCGGGTATTTCTACCTTCATTTCTTCAACGATTCTAAAGAAATGATCTATTGCATTTCGAGAATTGAAGATAACGGCATTGTGGTCCAAGATACGTAGCTTTTGCTTACGTAGGTCTCTAGCAGGAACTGATTTTACCTCAATAAACTGATGAAAATCAACTTTGACACCGTACTTCTCTGTAAGTACATCATATACTGTTTTTTTGCTACCCGGATGGGGCTGCGATATAAGAATAGTTTTTACGCTCAAATTAAAACTCCTTAAGTGTTGACGAAAAGTACTTTAGCAATAACTAGTGCTGGCACTATTTCGAAGGTGCAAAGGTATACAAAAACAGTCAGTATTGGATAATTGAAGCTGTTTTGTAAAAGGAGTATGGTTCCGTATAGCCTCACTAAGAAGTATATTAGGGCTATTGTTACGGTAAAATAATATACACTACTATCTAGTCTAGCATAGAAAACATCTACGAATAAGAGAATTCCTAGCAACAGACTAAACAGTTGATTTAGACTAGAATGAAAGTCTAAGAGTTGAGACCCTAGTGCTGTATTGCGGTGAATTTTAAAAAAAATAACAGTACTTCCAAATTTAAGTAGATAGTATAAAGCAACGCATACAGTTATTACTAGAAAACTAGATAGTTGATTGGGATGGTACCCAAAACGCTCCCCTAGGCTATAAGTGTAAATGAAAATAGCAGTTGTAAGACCACTTAGAAAGATAGAGGTGACTCTGAATAGGGCATTGCCAAGGAATTGCTCGCTTTGCCAATTGAAACGTTGCAATGGAATACTTGCTAAGTGACGAATAGACTCAAACCATCGTGCATTTGCCACATAGAGAAGTGCCGTGCAAAATAGAAGTAATAGCAACAAAGCTTTGAGGTGAGCTGGCACTGCATTACGCAAAACCAATTGTGCTATTAATGTGCTTTGTAGCATTGGAGCAAAGGTGTTTCTTTTTTACTAAAAATAGTTGATTACCCCAAAGTGAAACTTTGCTGCACTTAGTTGAAGTGCGTTTCCTTGTTGTGAACCCAAGGCATAGGCCAAGTTTAGTATTCCCTTCCCTACTTGAATATTGGCAGAAGCTCCAAACCCGTATGGTACGTCGTATATTAGGTTGTTGCTTTCAATTTTGTTTTCTACAAACGCTGTATTTATAAACAAGCCTACATTGCTATTTTCGCCTATCAGATACCTGTATTCTAAGGTATATGTGAGAGCCTTACTAGCAAAGAGTTCATTCTCATCAAAACCTCTTAAAGAAGAATAACCGCCAAAATTATAGAGTTCATTAAAAAACAATTGACTAGCAAAAAGTCCATTAAAGGAAAGTTTCTGTAAAAACGTTCCTCGCTCTTTTATGGGTATAAAATAGGATGCAGAAAGTTTTATATCTAACCGAGTGCTTTTAAGCTGAGCGGTATCATAAACACTAATAAACTGGCTGTTTTCAGCATTAATAAATTTTACTTTGCGTATATCGGCATTCCGTACTATTTGCTTTTGTCCTATGGCTACGTCAGCCAGTACTTTATATCCTTTTCTAGGGTTTGGTAGGTAGTCAAAATCTTGTTGAAATACAGCAATACCGTAGTTGTCTATACTATACGGGTTGTTTGTAGGGATGCTTTTTGTGGTACGAATACGAGAAGTATCTGCATTTAATAAATTGCTACTTACGTTCTGGTAATAAATCTGGAAGTAGTTATTTCCTTGTTGCTGATAGCGAAGCGATATTTTGCCCATTAAGTTTACAAAAAGGGTATCAAACTTGTTCAAATTGAATTCACTAGAAACACCTAGTTTCGTATTGAATAGGTAAGGGTATGTAAATCCAACATCCAGTTTTTGTGAATATTGCAAGTAATTACGCCAATGCAACTCAAGCTGTTTGCCACTTTTAAAAAGATTATTAAGCTCTATATTTATTTCTCCTGTTATCAATAGTTGGT
>CAWVTO010000150.1:0-5372 GCA_963932895.1 uncultured bacterium | reverse complement strand
AAACAATGGAGCTTACTATTTTTGATAGATGGGGCGAGATTCTATTCCAAACAACAGAAAAAGATGAGCAGTGGAACGGAATGTACAAAGGCATCCTTGCTCAACAAGATGTGTATGCATACCAACTCAAAGTCACCACCTTAGATGACGAACTCTACACGTACACAGGAACCGTTACCTTGATACGTTAGACCAAACATATATCATGAATAAAAAAGGAGACTTCGGTTTCCTTTTTTTATTCGCTATATTTGAAAATACTGATACATGAGATTTTTACTGTTTTGTATACTAGGTATCTTGATTACCTCTTCTTACGCAAATCATTTGATGGGCGGAGAAATTACGTATGAGCATATTTCCGCAAAAAAGTATACCGTAAAAGTTACACTCTATCGCGATTGCAATGACTGCAAGTTTGCAGGACAAGGCGGAGGAGCGTCTACTACCAACTGCTCAGATTTAACACAAATTTTTCTTAGAACTACAAGTTCTGCTTGTGGCGACAAAAACATTGGGAGCATTTCATTGTCTAAATTAGGTTTTAAGAACATCACATCAATTTGCAATCCAGAAAACTCAAGATGCGGAACAAATCCAACCGTATCTTATGGGATAGAGTCACATTACTACTCAGGTACAGTAGATTTCGCTTCTTATACTGCTTACGCAGGATGCAATTTTCAGTTATTCATACATAAATCTGAACGCAGTGGCAGTATTTCCTCCATCTCATCAGAACAAGACAATATATATACCTATGCACTCATCAATCCTTGGCTCGAAAGTATTAGCTCTCCAATATTTGAACTAAGTCCAAAGACGCTGTTCAATCATAATCAAGCAACTTATACTACGGCACATGCTATTGCACAAAATGGCGACTCGTTGTATTACAAATGGGGTATACCAGAGACAGGATACAATACACCTGTAACATATAATAGTGGTTACTCAGCTAACAACTGGATAACAGGTTACTGTACAGACGGGGCACCCAGTTGCCCAGCAAATCCAATGAGCACACCACCTACGGGATTGTTCTTAGATAATACTACTGGAGACTATATTGTGACTCCTATCAATGTGAATGAAAAAACGATACGTGTTATAGAAGTAGAGCAATGGCGAAAGCACAATGGAACAACGTATCTAGCAGGCAAAGTACGCAGAGAAATCATAGCAATAGTTATCTCCAACCCAACAAATAATCCACCAATAATTACACCAAACTTAACCTACACCCTTTGCGTTGGTCAACCATTTTTGGAGACAATTTCCATAACAGATGCTCCTATCAATAGTAACGCTATACAAGACTCTGTTCGTCTAAGTTTTACTCACAATATCGCAGGTTTAGTTGTACGACAAAAAGCTATTACAACAGCACCATATGCCTTAGCCGAAATAGACTTTACTCCTACTAGTAGCCAAATAGGAACTCACTATATCAACATCACAGCAACAGACAATCAATGCCCCGTATACGCTAGAACCCGCAATACCATAAAAATTATTGTTGTTTCAAAACCTACAGTTTCTATTACTATAAACGAGAAATTTTGCGGCTATAATGAAATTAATATAGTGAGTAATAGGTCAATAGAATCAAATCTAAGATTGACGAATAGCACTAATGATCTAAATTTATATGAGAACATTCATTCACCCTACAGTATACAAGATATACAAAAAGGGAATATTGAATACCACTTCGTTTATACCGATGATTTTGGTTGTACGGATTCCATAACTATAGATCAACAGAACGGTGGTAACTCTGAGATAATTGAGGCTGCTTTAGAAGGAGATATTACTCCTTGTTCTGATGAGGTTATCTCTTTTCATCTAGCCCTTTCTGACGGAATTATCAGCAATACGATTTGGGATTATAATGGGATAGTATCTCCAACAGATACACTCATAACTAATGCTACTGACACAAAATTGAAATGGGCGTACAACGTAACTAAAGATGGAATAGAATGCCCATTAATAGATAGTATCCATCTAGACATTATCCTATCTCCGACTATAGATATAGCTCAACCTCCAGTACAGTGCTTTGAGTACGCCTTGGATTTAAATGCAATAGATGCAAAACCCGCAGGCGGATTTTGGTCTTATGCCAACTCCAAAGTAGACCCATTGTTTGACATTAGAGATATCACGGTTAATACAGATACGACCTTACCGTTGACCTACACCTATCAGGATATAATATCTGGCTGTTCTGCTACTCAGACTGTGTCTTATACACTCAAAAAATCTCCGGAGCTTCAGCTTAGAGATCAAAGTGTATGTGGTACTGATTTCGTATACCAACTTCGAAATGCTATAGAACTACCATATGCTGCTAAAGATAGATTTATCACTTGGGAAGTAATTGACTTTCCATTGGCATACATCAGTCTCCCACAACCTTCCTTGGATGTGTCTACCTTGGGAAAAGGCATCTACAGAATAAAAGCAACAAACAGCTTACCAAACGGATGTAAAACTACGGATACAGCATCTATTTCTGTAACTGATAAGATTACGATTACTACCAACGAGAGTAACAATATTTGTGAAGATGATAAGCCTATACATCTAAACGACTATCTCAATACCAATATAGAAGGAGGTTTCTGGCAGAGTGACGTAATAGACCTTACTGATGGTACATTTATTAACACTGATATGCATTGTGGCCTAGTTAATTTCACCTATGTGTATGATCAAAACTACTGCTACGCGACATTAGACATGGAACTCAACATAATGTGTAAACCAAACTTCTCGTTTGCACTACCAGACAGTTTATGCTCAGATGCAATTCCCATTACTTTACCTAGCCGTTTCTTTTGGCAGGATGCAGACGGTTTAACAATTACCAACTTACCCCCTAATGCAAATGATTTTGGCAATCATGCAATAACCGCTTCTATCACTCAAGGCAACTGTACATTCGACACTACGCAATTTTACACCCTATTACACCCTATCAATCTTGGGGTAACTACAGCACAAGATAAGTTGTGCGAAGGAGATACACTTCGCTTTACTATCAATCAACAATCACACAGTTTCGCTACTATTACAAGTTGTGAATCTGAGCATAAAGGCTCCAAAAACTCCATCTACATACCAAAAGCGTGTGATCTTATATCTAACAATATAGCACTTAATATCACTTCTAAGACTACGGCATACTGCCCGAGTCATAGCGTTACTCTTGATATTCCATACTACAGTAAGCCAAGTATAATACTACCACAAGACATAACGGGATGTGAGCCTTTATCAATGGGTAGCGTAGATCTACCCCAAGGAGTATATTTTGAAATAAAGAATGAAACCCATCACTACATAGGATATTCAAAAGACCTCGCTAGTTCAACTCTTACCGAAGGATTATACAGACTAACGGCTAGTAAACAAGACGAAAAGGGTTGTATCAATAACCTTATTAAAGAGGACTTCATTCGCGTTGACCCAAAGCCATATGCTTCTTTTACCATGAACAACCAAGAACGAATGACTCTTTCAAAGCGTGAAATATCCATGTACAACTACTCCAGTATTACAAACGGTCTTTTGAATTCTACGTGGTGTTATAAGAAGTTAGATAATACACAGTTATTTAGCACAAACAATAACCCAACATACTTACTTCCCGCAGATACTGGCAATTTCAAAATAATACTCATAGCAGAAAGTGATGTCGCATGTAAAGATACAGCTTCGCAAAATGTCCTAGTGGTGCCCGATATTATTGCCTTCATTCCAAATGCTTTTACCCCAGACAACAAAGGGCCAAAGGCAAATTCGGTATTTAGAGTAACCAGCGACCACGCACAAGAATACCATATCGATATATTCAATAAATGGGGACAAAAAGTATACGCGTCTCACAACATAGAAGAAGTATGGGATGGCACGTATTTGGGCCAATATTGCCAAAATGGAGTCTACGTTTACGCTATTGTTCTCATAAACAAAGCGGGTAAAGAATACAACTACCATGGCACTGTTAATCTTATTCGCTAGACGTAAAAATCTATCTCATCCCCTCTACTGCCTTTATTCTATATTATGTAACTTCGTGGCGTACTTACGCTTAACGTGAAACTAGAAAATACAGCAGAAAATAAAGAGATAGCTAGCCGCTACAGACAACTTCTAAAAGTCTCCAAATGGTCCAGAGAGAAGGGTGATATTACCATTATTCGCAAGGCGTTTGTTATGGCTGTAGACGCCCATAGCTCTATGCGTCGCAAGTCTGGAGAGCCGTACATTTATCATCCCATTGCTGTAGCTCGTATAGCTGCAGAAGAAATGGGTCTTGGCACTACATCTATTGTCTGTGCACTACTGCATGATGTAGTAGAAGATACAGACATTACCTTAGAAGACATAGAACGCGAATTCAACCCTAAGGTAGCCAATATAATAGATGGCCTCACCAAAATAGCAGGGGTGTATGACACCAACTCTCCGCAAGCAGAAAATTTTAGGAAAATGCTCCTGACCATGGCAGATGATGTACGTGTAATTCTAATAAAACTATGTGACCGATTGCATAATATGCGAACACTTGAGCACATGAGTGATAGAGGACAGCTCAAAATAGCAGCAGAGACAAGTTATATATACGCCCCACTGGCTCATCGACTTGGACTATATGCTATCAAGACTGAATTAGAAGACCTTTCTTTAAAGTATACACAACCAGCACTTTACCAAGAACTAAAGAACAAGCTAAACGCAACAAAAGAACAGAGAAATAGATACATACGATCATTTATTAAACCCATAAAATTAGAGTTAGATGAATTGGGAGTAGACTATGAAATAAAAGGCAGACCAAAGTCTATACATAGCATCTACAACAAAATGGTTAGTAAAAACCTAGAATTTGAGGACGTATATGATCTCTTTGCCATACGCATAATACTAGACAGTGACCCAGAAGACGAAAAAATGGATTGCTGGAACGTTTACTCAATAACCACAAGTATTTTTAAGCCAAATCCTGAACGAATGCGTGATTGGATAAGTATTTCTAAAAGTAATGGATATGAGAGTCTACATGCAACAGTAATGGGACCAAAAGGCCAATGGGTAGAGGTACAAATACGCAGTTCTCGTATGGATGCAATAGCCGAAAAGGGATATGCTGCACACTGGAAATACAAAGACGAGAGCAAAACTCCTACTACAGCCAACAACCTAGATAACTGGCTCACCCAAATACGTGAAATATTAGAAGATCAAGACGGTACAGCATTAGAATTCTTAGATGAGTTCAAAATGAATTTGTATGCCAAGGAGGTTTTTGCGTTTACACCAAAAGGACTTTTGCGTAAACTACCAAAAGGATCTACCAC
>CAWVTO010000149.1:0-5433 GCA_963932895.1 uncultured bacterium | reverse complement strand
TAACTCTCCGGATATCCGCCACTTACAGCAAATACCGTTGTACAATATCCACTCTTAACTGCAGCAGTTCTATTGGTAAGCGTACCTTCTTTAGCAGCAGTTATCATATCACTAAACGACTCATCTAGTCGCGGTATGACAACTTCTGTTTCTGGGTCGCCCATACGTACATTGTATTCAATTACAAACGGGTTATCGTTCACAGCAATTAGCCCAAAAAATACAAATCCTCTAAAGTTAAGATTCTGATTTTTGAGACCTGCAATGGTCGGTTCTACAACCTGTTGTATTGTCTTACGTCTTAAATTTTCATCATAAAACGGCACAGGAGACACTGCTCCCATACCACCGGTGTTTAGCCCAACATCACCCTCTCCTATTCTTTTGTAGTCTTTAGCCTCTGGTAGAATAACATACTTTTCTCCATCTGTAAGAGCAAATACGCTAAACTCTATACCATCCAAAAACTCTTCTATAACCACCGTTTGCGAGGCATTACCAAATTTCTTATCAATCAACATCTCTTTTAGAGCTGTTTTTGCTTCGCTAAGGTCATTCAGAATAAGAACCCCTTTACCTGCTGCAAGACCGTCTGCTTTGAGTACATACGGTGCATTTAAACTATCCAAAAACGCATAACCATCTACCAGATTATCACTGGTAAAAGACTGGTAAGCAGCTGTTGGTATATTCTCTTTAGCCATAAACTCCTTGGCAAAGGACTTACTGCTTTCCAATTGGCCAGCATATTGATCTGGAGAGAATACATAGATATGCTCCGTATCTGCACTTGCTTCAAAAAAATCACGTACACCTTGAGCAATCGCATCTTCGCTACCCGGCAGTATCGTATCAATGCTATTTGCCAAGGCAAATTCTCTCAATCTATCAAAATCAGTAAATGCACTATCTACGTTGGTGGCACATTGCAGTGTACCACCATTACCTGGTGCTACAAAGATGTTTTCCTTTCCTATCTCACCGCTTAGTTTCCAAGCGATAGTGTGCTCTCTGGCTCCCGATCCTAGTATTAGTATACGCATAGTTTTATTACTGGTTCAAAGCAACGTATTTTTTTTGACTATATGTAATCACAAAAGAGAATCGTGGGTAAAATATGGAGTATTTTGCAATGATAAAACATGGCGATAATTCTGCTCAAAAATGAGAATTATCCGTACATTTGGCCTTTAGATATAGGTTTAGGTGTTTTTATAAAAACAGAAACTCCTTCGTATATAAATAGTACCATTGAAAATAGACAAAAGGGCCAACTAATAGATAGGTTGGCACACTTTTAGACTGATACACCACAAATAAAAAAGATGATTAATTCTATAGTAAGTAATATACAAAAGCTTTTTGGTAACAAAGCAGATAAGGATGTAAAGGCACTGCAGCCCTACGTTGGAATGATACATGCCGAATATGAAAAGCTACAAAGCCTGAGCAATGACCAGCTAAGAGCTAAAACCGCAGAGTTCAAACAAAGAGTGAACGACTATTTGGCAGATTTAGACCAAGATATAGCTGACTTAAAGACGGAAATAGAAAATACCACTATACACGAGATAGATAAGCGAGAAGATGCTTACGATAAAATAGACGATTTAGAAAAGAATCGTGATGAACTACTGGAAGAGGTATTGGAAGAGCTGCTGCCTGCAGCTTTTGCCGTAGTAAAAGAGACTGCACGTAGATTTACAGAAAACGATAAAGTTACTGCAACCGCTACCGATTTTGATAGAGACCTAGCTGCCGTGAAACCGCACATAAATATAGTTGGTAGCGATGTAAGTTACGACACGGCATGGGATGCCGCTGGTCAAGAAGTAACATGGAACATGATACACTATGATGTTCAGCTCATAGGTGGTGTTGTATTGCACCAAGGGAAAATTGCTGAGATGATGACAGGAGAGGGTAAAACGCTCGTGTCTACACTACCTGCTTACCTAAATGCACTTGGCCAAAGAGGCGTGCACATCGTAACGGTGAATGACTATCTTGCTCGAAGAGATGCAGAGTGGAATGCTCCAATATTTCAGTTTCATGGACTAAAAGTAGATTGTCTAGACTACTATAGACCTCACTCTCCAGAGAGAAAAGAGGCATACCTTGCAGATATTACCTATGGTACAAACAATGAGTTTGGTTTCGACTATCTGCGAGACAACATGGCTCACAGCCCAAGCGAACAGGTCCAGCAGAAGCATCACTTTGCTATGATAGATGAGGTAGATTCTGTGCTTATAGATGATGCTCGTACACCACTTATCATTAGTGGGCCTACTCCTAAGGGTGATATACACGAATTCAATGAGTTGAAGCCAAAAATACAAAAATTGGTAGACGCTCAGAAAAGCTACTTAAATACGGCCTTGTCAGATACCAAAAAAATGGTGAAAGAAGGCAAGACAAATGAGAAGGAAGCGGGGCTCCTATTATTTAGATGCTACAGAGGTTTCCCAAAAAATAAGCCATTGATAAAATACCTTGGAGAGCAAGGTATGAAAGCAATGATGACCAAAGCAGAAAACTTCTACTTGCAAGACCAACAAAAGGAAATGCACGTAGTAGACGCTGAGTTATACTTCACCATAGATGAAAAGAACAATCAGATAGAACTTACGGATAAAGGTATAGACCTCATCACTGACAATAGTGATGACAAGGACTTCTTTGTAATGCCAGATGTAGGTGCTCACATAGCGGATTTAGAAAAAACGGATCTTGCTGAGGAAGAAAAGCAAAAGCAAAAAGACGATTTGATGCGTGACTTCTCGGTAAAGTCTGAACGTATACACAGTATAAATCAACTACTAAAAGCATATGCTATGTTTGAGAAAGACGTAGAATACATACTGCAAGACGGTAAGGTGAAAATCGTAGATGAACAGACCGGTCGTGTAATGGACGGTAGGAGATACTCTGATGGTCTACATCAAGCAATAGAAGCTAAAGAAAATGTAAAAGTAGAAGCTGCCACACAAACGTTTGCAACGGTTACACTTCAAAATTTCTTTAGAATGTACCATAAGCTTAGTGGTATGACAGGTACTGCGGAAACAGAAGCGGGCGAGCTCTGGGAAATATACAAACTAGACGTAGTAGTCATACCAACCAATAGACCTATCTCCAGAAAAGATGACGACGACCTAGTCTACAAAACTGTTCGTGAAAAATTTAATGCAGTAGCAGAAGAAATTATACGATTGCAAGCAGAAGGAAGACCTGTACTGGTAGGAACTACCTCAGTAGAAATATCTGAGCTGCTTAGCAGAATGCTCAACATGCGTAAAATAAAACACAATGTACTAAACGCAAAACAACACCAGCGTGAGGCAGATATTGTACAAGAAGCTGGCCAACCAGGCTCCATTACGTTAGCAACCAATATGGCTGGTCGTGGTACTGACATTAAGCTAGGAAAAGGAGTAAAAGAAGCAGGTGGTCTCGCTATAATAGGTACAGAACGCCACGATAGTAGACGTGTAGATAGACAACTTCGTGGTAGAGCAGGACGACAAGGAGATCCCGGATCTTCTCAGTTCTTTGTTTCGCTAGAAGATAATCTTATGAGACTTTTTGGGTCTGACAGAGTATCTAAGGTGATGGATAAGTTTGGGTATGAAGAAGGTGAAGTAATACAGCATTCTATGATTTCTAAGACCATAGAGCGTTCGCAGAAAAAAGTAGAACAGAACAACTTTGGTATACGAAAAAGACTACTCGAGTACGATGATGTAATGAATAAGCAACGTGTGGTGATATACTCACGTAGAAGAAATGCACTATACGGAGACCGCCTTTCATTGGACATCAACAATGCCTTGTACGACTGGGTAGAAGAAACAGTTGCTAGTTTCAAAGACACCAATGATTACGACGGTTTTAAAATGGAGGTACTTCGACACGTTGCGGTAGATCCTAGTATGACACAAGGGGATTTTGCCGCTGCAAAATCACCAGAACTTACTCAGCAGATATTTGACATGATGCTTTCTGCATATGAGCGTAAGAACAACGACATTATAGAAAGAGCATTGGTCGTATTCAAAAACATACACAATGATCGAGGACAGGAGGTTAAAAACATTCTAGTACCGTTCTCTGATGGTAAGAAGGCTATAAACGTATCTGTAAACCTTGAGAAAGCGATAACAACAGAAGGTCGAGAAATCATCAACTCTTTTGAGAGGTATGTAGCTTTGGCAAGTATAGACGAGCATTGGAAAGAGCATTTGCGTGAGCTGGATGACTTGAAACAAACAAGTAATAATGCATCCATTGAACAAAAAGATCCATTACTCATATATAAATTGGAATCATTTAATCTCTTCCAATCTATGATTGGTACGCTTAATGCAGAGATAGTGTCATTACTATTCAAGGGGAATATAGCTGTAGAATCTAGCGACGATATGCAGGTGGCAAAGGAGCGTAAACGTCAGGATATGAGCAAAATGCGTACAAGCAGAGCTGCAGAAGCAATGGTGAGCGGAGAAGAAAATCCAGAGAACAATAGCAAACCTAAAGAAACACCTGTTCCTGTGAGAGCAGAACAAAAGGTAGGCAGAAACGATGACTGCCCATGCGGTAGTGGTAAAAAACACAAAAAATGTCATGGTAAAAACACTTAGAATTCTAGTTCTACTTTGTCTAATTACTATAGCCTGTGCAACAAATGCACAAATAACCATAAAGATAGACGAGAAAATAAACGAGCAACTTCGTATGAAGAATGCTTCTATCGATACCACTAAAATAGCTGGATATCGTATTCAGATTGCATTTAGTACAGACCATAATAACGTAATTAGTTCTGAATCTGAGTTTAAAAATTGGTTTCCAATGTTTCGCAATAGAGTGTACACCCTATATCAACAACCCTATTGGAAAGTAAGAGTGGGCGACTATTACAGGGAAATAGATGCACAAAAGATGCTAAAAGACGTAAGGGAGCATTTTCCAAATGCCTTTTTAGTAAAAGACAACATACGCAGACCACTGGTTCAAGAACAAATCGATGAGTGAGATTAGAATAGTAAATTCAGAATCTGAAATTGGTGCTGGAACAAGAGGAGCAAGTTTAGGCGTAAGTGCTATAAAAATCGCATCTATACGACAAGGTAGCAAGTATTTTGTAGATCGACCATTTATAGATATTATTAATCATAACCACCTGATCTGGGAGAGTCGAAAAGTTGAGGATGCCAATGCTCACAACATTGACGGTCTGATAGAGCTGTACGAAGACTTTTGTTTAAAATTTCAGGATATTTATAGCGAGGGAGACTTTCCTATTGTATTGGCTGGAGACCATAGCAGTGCCGCAGGCACAATATCCGGAATACGAGCCAGTTATCCCGAGAAAAGACTTGGTGTAATATGGGTAGATGCTCACGCAGATCTACACTCACCATACACTAC
>CAWVTO010000148.1:0-5436 GCA_963932895.1 uncultured bacterium | reverse complement strand
TTAGGACTTTATCCTGCATCAGACACTGTACATGTTGATATGACGAGTTCCCCCCTCCCATTGTTTATTTACCACACAATCACCAGCCTTTACACTTTTAAATCATAACTCTACCCTAAAATGGAGTGTTCTAAACAATGTCATATGGGAATACATATTGGCTTCTAAAATTTTAACCAACATTAAAGAGAGTGAAGACAATTATGTGTTCTCGCTTTATCCTAATCCAGCAAACTCACAATTGAATGTCCGATCAAAGGGCAATGCACTAGGTAAAACCTATTATCTCGGGAGTACTACAGACCAGCTTGTTGGTTCAGGTCAAGTAAGTAGCTCCTACATAAGCTAATCTATCTAATTTTGTTTCGGGATCATACATCTTTAGCATTGAAAACCAAACATCGACCTTTATTAAAGAATAAAAGCGTTTGCTAATACCCGCTGACGCAAATGCCGTCTGATTGATTAAAATACCGATATTACGCCCACATTACGGCAAGCAGGTTTTAAAAATCTGCACTTGCTAGAACCATTATACCCGATAGACGATTATGAAAGAATTTGATCAATTATTTGAAGCCTTAAACATAAGTGAGGATAGTCTAAAAGAAGAAATTCATACTGTTGGCATCCTGCAAACGATGCCCAAAGATTCGTTTATTGTTGAACAGGATAAATACATAAAATGGTTGGCTTTAGTCATCTCTGGAAAAGTTAGGGTGTGGCAGGAAAATGAAGATCGGCAAATTCTACTGTATTACGTTAATCCTGTTCAAACGTGTGTACTATCTCTTTCTGCCACTTTTAGAGATTGCAAAAGCTTGGTGAATGCCAAAACGGAAGAAGAAACTACCATTATCAAGATACCTGTGAGGTACGCTACAGAGTGGGGTTTTAAATACAAGTCGTGGAATAACTTTACAACAAATGCTTTCATATTCAGTTACGAAGATTTGCTTCATTCCTATAAGAACTTAGCTTTCAACAAAATAGACAAACGGCTATTGGATTATATCCAATCCATTAGCCAGAAAAACAACTCTCCATACATTAACTTATCGCACAGTGAGTTAGCCAAAGAAATTGGTACTACGCGAGAAGTCGTTTCTAAAATTCTAAAGAAACTTGAATCCTCCGGCGTTGTAAATCTAAAGTTTAAACAGATTGAACTACGCTAAACCGTACTTTCTTCTAAATTTCTTTTCAGTTGTACCAAAAGGTACAGGTATAGCCCTACTCTCATCCATAGGTTTGCAGTGTAATTAAATGAATCGCAACGTAAAACAACAGAAAATAACAAAGACAAAAATTATTGCTATTTGCATAATGGCACTGACAACTATGAGCTGCAACACTTCGCAGACATCCACTGAGAAAACCGAAACAATGAACAAAAAAGAAACGTATGTATTGGTACATGCCGCTTGGTTAGGTGGGTGGCAATGGGAAGGTGTAGCCAAAAACCTACAAGAAAATGGACATACCGTAATTGCACCAGATTTGCCCGGGCACGGAAGCGACAAAACTTCTCCTTCAGCTATTACCATGGAAAATTATGTGCAGACACTTACAGACATTCTGGATATGCAGGATGGCCCTGTCATCTTAGTCGGGCACAGTTTCAATGGCATTACCGTAAGTAGAGTTGCCGAACTAAGACCAAAAAAAGTCAAGAGCCTTGTCTATTTAACGGCCTTTTTACTGCCAAACGGAGGTTCTTTCTTTGGAGCAGTACAGGGAGTACAAGGATCAGAAGCAGTAGATAATTTTTATCTTTCTGAGGACAAAACCTATGCATTGGTAAAAGAAGATGAACTACAAAATGCCTTTGCTCACGACATACCAAAAGAAGCTTTTGATGGTGCAAAACCGTATATAGTACCAGAACCTTCTGCACCTTTAATGTACGAATTAGAAATAACCGATGAACACTTTGGCAGCATTCCCAAGTATTATATTGAATGCACAGAAGACAGGGCAATCCCAGTAGAAGTGCAACGAGCCATGTACAAGGGGAACGTAAAAAAGACATATACGTTAAATTCAAGCCATACCCCAAATTTCTCGCAACCTGAAAACCTTGCTACAATCCTTTTAGAAATATCGAAAGAAGACTAAAGGGCATAGCACTAGTAACACTAGCTAAAAGAGCACAATCCTTAAAGGATTGTGCTCTTTTGCCTATACGTCATATAGGCTAACAAATACAAAAGCGGACTACTTGATACTTTATAAAAGGCGGTTTTTTTTGCCTTTATCAAGACAGGGAGTAAAAGCAACTGGATTTTGAATAACACGATGACCAAATATTAAAATTGAGGGAATGTTAGAATAGCGATACCCTGACAGTCGAGTACAACACCTTTAATTTAGCAGAATTTGACGAATATCAATTGATCAGCTGCGAATATCAATTGAGTAGTGTTCTTATTCGCAAAAATACCTACTGTTATAGTGAGTATAGACGCATGTAAAGATTTAAGAGATACGTGTGTACTCATCTTTACCTCAAAAAAAAATAGTTTCTCGTCCTACCATACGAGTTTTCTATTATCCGTTGTAACACAAGGAAAGTAACGCATTAAAAATGGAATTAAAATTAGGGTAAAGAGGAAATTAAAGAACGATAATACAGTATGAAAATAAATATTAAGTGTTTTATAATTAGCTTTTTATCTGCTACCCTGCTACTTCTTTTTTTTCGAAATCATCCAAATGAGTTTTGGGAATTCTGTACAACAAAAGCGTACGGGTTTCCTTTTCCATTAAGAATGGACTACTGTGATTGTGTAAGCGGATTTCAAATAGAGACCATCCTGTTTAAACTAGGTAATTTCATTTTAATATTCATACCAGCCTATGTTTTATCAATTAGATGCCCCCACTTTGCAAAACCTTCTAACCCAAAGGAATATAAAGCATAAACAACAATTTTTTAAAGTTGAATCCTTAGCTTTACTGATATTAGGACAGTGTCAAAATCAGTATTGTATGGGATATCCGTTCAGATTTGAGACTATTGGTTCTAATGATATCGTTCAAAAAAAAATTCTATTCTTTTTGCGTAGAAATCAACTCTAGCGTTCTAATTAATACTAAAGAGCAATAAAAGGTAGGCCCAATTTTGTACATTCGTCCTTACAAGAATGAAATACATACTACTCATACTACTATCGGCTTGTCATATGCAAAAAGAAGCAGACAGTAATAACATCCATAAACTACAAAACCTATGGACGCTTAGTTCTATGGCAGATGAAGACCTGGATCTAAACGATGCCAGCAAGCTCCCTACCTTAAAAATAGATGTAGCTGACATGAGAGTGTCTGGCAATGATGGCTGCAACAACATCATGGGAAGTATAGAGACGCTCACGGCCACAGAATTTAAATTTGGGATGCTCGCAGGCACCAAAATGATGTGCCAAGACATGGAAGTACCCCGCAAACTTGGACAGCGGCTGCCTGAGGTACGCACCTACATGCTCACACCACTTAAATTGCACTTCTATGATGCAGACGGCAATGAACTATTGACCTACAAAAAGGTTGATAAATAAATGAACCGTACCGAAGAACTACTTAAGCTACGTCCGAACATAAAAACCATTCAGCACGATCTGAATACTTCATCCATGGAGCAGTTTCAGAACAATACACTGCGTCCCATACTCAAGTTTCAGCACGATATACTTCTTGTACTCTTCCACGCTTGTTTAGCCAAAAACAAGTCCGCATTTACCGGACTGAGTGCAGAAGAAAAAGAGAAAAAAATCAATCAACTTTTTCAGAAAGATTTGCGTTTTAAGAATCAGTCTCTAGGAGCTATAGTGGGTATGCTAACAGCGGAGGAATATGCCATCTATGCAGAGGATACTTCTTCTTTGGATCGTAGGATCATCACTATGCTGAAGCAACGAATAATGAGTACCTATTAAATAAAGATAGTAGGTTAAACCGCATAGGTTGCGATTCAACCATACAGGTAGACGTAGCCTACATTGCCGGCAAATCTCCTGCCCCTTTGGTAGGCAAGTGAGTGACACCCATTAGATATCGGTCTACCTCTCTAGCGGCCTCTCTACCTTCTGATATGGCCCATACTATGAGAGATTGTCCCCTTCTCATATCTCCAGCCGTAAAAATATGCGGTATATTTGTTTGGTACTGGATAGCGTTATACCTTCCTTTTCGGTCTAGCTCTATTCCTAGTTGCTCGCTTAGTGATTTCTCAGGACCACTAAAACCGAGTGCCATTATAGCCAAATCACACGGCCATATACGCTCAGCACCCTCTTTTTCTACAAAAGAAACTACGCCGTCTTTCTGTAGCTTCATTTCTACTTCTACGGTTTTTAGACCCGTAAGTTTCCCAGCCGTATCTTGAACAAATTCTTTCGTCTGTAACATCCAGTTGCGGTTACATCCTTCCTCGTGAGATGAAGAGGTGCTTAGCTGTAGTGGCCAGTAAGGCCAAGGTGTATTTTGGCTTCTACCAATTGGCGGTTTTGGCATTATTTCCAAGTTAGTTACAGACGCAGCTCCCTGTCTGTTTGATGTTCCTACACAATCAGAACCCGTGTCTCCACCACCGATTACGATGACGTGTTTACCTTCTGCTGATATCTGATCAATCACATCTGCACCATATAGTTTCTGGGTTTGCTGCGTGAGAAAAGGCATTGCCTGAACCACATTTTCATTATCGCTCCCATGGCATTCTAGGGCTCTAGATTGAGTAGCACCTCCACAAAGAACTACTGCATCAAAAACCTCTAACTCTTTTATATCCATGGTCACGCCTACATTCACTTTGGTTCTAAACACAATACCTTCTGCTTCCAAAACGGTAACACGTCTATCTATGATTGCTTTTTCCAGCTTAAAATTTGGAATACCGTAACGCAACAAGCCACCTATGGCATCATCACGCTCCAAGACCGTAACTTGATGCCCGGCTCTATTGAGTTGCTGAGCCGCGGCCATGCCAGCAGGGCCAGAACCTATTATGGCTATCTTTTTCCCTGTTCTGCGTGCAGGTGCCTGCGGCTTAATCCAGCCTTCGGCAAATCCTCTTTCTACTATATTTTTTTCGATATTTTCGATAGATACGGGCTCTTCTACCAACCCCAAAACACACGCTTTCTCACACGGTGCTGGGCACAATCTACCTGTAAATTCTGGAAAATTATTGGTGGAATGCAATATTTTCAATGCACTCTCCCACTCATTTTGATGAACCATCTCGTTGAAATCAGGTATTAAGTTTCCCAGTGGACAACCACTATGACAAAATGAGATTCCACAGTCCATACATCTCGCACCTTGCTGGGATAGCTCCTCGCTTTCTAGCGGTACACTAAATTCTCTGTAATGACCTACCCGCTCGGCTACAGCTAAATTTGCTTCGTCTACACGTGCGTACTCTTTAAATCC
>CAWVTO010000147.1:0-5451 GCA_963932895.1 uncultured bacterium | reverse complement strand
GATGCTCAAGAAGTAATAGAGAACAAAAAAGGTCCGTATGCTAAAGAACTAGAGACGATGAATAACATTGCTCTAAAACTAAGAAATGCACGATACGACAATGGAGCTATCAACTTTGAAACTACCGAATTTCGATTTGTGCTAGACGATCAAGGAACGCCTACTGCAGTAATACCTAAGGTGCGTAAAGACGCACACAAAATGATAGAGGAATACATGCTATTGGCTAATAAATATGTGGCTATGCACCTCTATACCAAAAATGACAAAGCACCACTACCCTACCGTGTACACGAAGAACCTAGTCAAGAGAAAATGACAGACTTTGTAGAAACAGCTATGGAATTTGGTCATAAAATAGATATGTCTAGTAACAAGGCATATAGTAAATCCATAAACGAAATGGTAGCCAAGATAGAAGGAACACTAGAGGGTGACATCCTACAACCGCTAGCTATACGTAGTATGGAGAAAGCCTACTACACCAATAAAAAGATAGGACACTTTGGGTTGGCGTTCGATCATTACGCTCACTTCACCTCTCCCATACGCAGGTATCCAGATCTTATTACACACAGAATGCTTCACGACTACCTTACTAAGAAAAAATCATTTGACTACGGAGATGTAGAGAGAATGGCAAGCCACAGTAGCAAGCAAGAGCAAAAAGCTACCAGTGCCGAACGTGCAAGTATCAAATACAAGCAGGTAGAGTATATGGCCAGCTTTAAAGGAGAAGAGTTTGATGGTATCATTAGTGGAGTGACCGATTGGGGGATTTTTGTAGAGATACTCGAAAACAAGTGTGAAGGAATGGTACGGCTACGCGATATGAAAGGCGATCACTATACCTTCTTACCCGAGAAGAAAAAGGTCATAGGTGAACGAACCAAAAAGTCCTTTGCTATGGGACAACGTGTTCGCATACGCGTAAAGAACACAGATCTAGCAAAGCGAAATATTGATTTTGTGTTTGTGGAGGAAAAGTATTCGTAAACCATATTTGCAGAGGAACGTTAAATTACTTTTAAACACGTGCAAAAACTAAAACTACTGCTTGCAGACCTAGAACCTGCTATAGCAGATATCATTAACCAACCCGGCTCTCCTAGAGCAGTGTATGAGCCTATTAGCTACATACTTAGTTTGGGTGGTAAACGTATTCGCCCAGCAATGGTGTTGGCTGCTTACAAGCTATATAAAGATGATTATTCGCCAGAAGTAATAAAGGTAGCACAAGCAGTAGAGATGTTTCATAACTTTACATTACTGCACGATGATATCATGGACAACTCTCCGCTCCGTAGAGGACAAGAAACCGTGCATATCAAGTGGAATGAAGCTACGGCCATACTATCTGGAGATTTACTCCAAATACAAGTCTACGAAAAACTAGCTGACGTAGGGAATGTAGAAATACTAAAACTCTTCAATAAAATGGCTCGAGAACTCTGTGAAGGGCAAATGAATGATATGCAATTTGAGCAGATGCACGTGGTAAGCAACGAGGCGTATTTGGATATGATTCGTCAGAAGACTGCTGTATTACTTGGATTTAGCTTGCAAGCTGGTGCAATATTGGGCGGTGCGAGCAAAGAAGAAGGTGAAAAATTATACAATTTGGGCATCTCTATTGGGTTAGGCTTTCAGCTAATGGATGACTACTTAGATAGTTTTGGAGAAACTGCCAAAGTAGGAAAACGCATAGGAGGGGATATTTTAGAAAAGAAAAAAACCTATCTGTGGAATGAGATGTGGGGCAGAATAGATGCTTCTACTCAACAAGAGATAGAGGCTGTATATACCAATTCAGAAGTAGAAATAATCGATTTTCTCAAAACTAAAATGACTGAAAGCGGTGCAAAGGATTTTACCGTAGACCTTGCCCAAGATTATACGGCTAAGAGTCTAACTGCTCTGGATCATTTTCATAACACTATTGGAGATAAGGGATATCTCGAAGAGATTGTGAAAATGCTGTCTAGTAGAGAGAGTTAAAGAATATTTCAAAAATACTGTTTACAGATTCCAATAAATCACCTTTGTGACTAGTGCATTTTTAGATATCTAAAAAACATTTTTCTGCTTTTTTTATCTCCTTCCCTTCACTCATATAAAGATGTATGGCGTATTACGTATCAACGTATCAGGGGTTTAAGTCCCATAATAGGACCTACACATGAAGCTAAACTAATAAAAAGTTGCACGCCTTTTTCTCTTAGTACACTTATTAGTTTCTTAAAATTTAGCCAAAAAAAAACCAGGTTTTCAAAGATATGAAAACCTGGCGATCTGATCTTTTAACGGATCAGATCCTTTATTAACCCCCATTAATAGTACAAAATTAGTTGCTAATTAATATTTAACAAGTAGTTTCTGTAAAAATTATTCAACACTAGTGTCATGGCAATGTAAAATGACTAATATTTTTTTTAATATTACACAAAAAATTGAACAAACTGGTGTGCGTATATGTAATAATCTTGTTCTCTTTCAACTCCCCTACCCCTGCTTTTTTTGGAACACAGTTTAATATCAGTCTTCTCATCGGATGAATTTTAGTCTTATCTCCCTTTCATTTAATATCGCACGAGAATGTGATCCTAGTTAGAACAGATTTAAACTTAGTATACCCCTCGCTTCTTCTATATGTTTAATTTTCTTTGCACTTAAGTTTGAATCAATTACAAATATTACAGTCCGTCTCTCACGACTCTTACCAAAATTTAGCATTAGAAGAATACCTGGTGCTTCATAGTAAGGAAGATATTCTTTTGTTTTACGTTAATGACGACAGTGTGGTAATTGGCAAGCATCAAAATCCTTGGAAAGAAGTTAATTTATCGAAACAAGGCGAAAGCCAAAACAAACATAAGATAGTGCGAAGACTCAGTGGAGGAGGAACCGTTTTTCACGATTCAGGTAATATCAATTTTTCTTTTATTCGCAACAAGAAAGCTGACTTTGTCAATTTCAGAGAGCACATAGAGCCAATAAGTGCAGCATTAGAATCTCTTGGGATACCCAACTCTATTTCGCCCCGCAACGATATTTTTGTAAACGAGCATAAGGTAAGCGGAAACGCTGAACACGTGAACAGCAAAGTCAATCGTATACTGCACCATGGCACATTGCTATACGACAGCAATATCATAAAACTAAATGGTAGCATAAGACCCAAGAAACCACTTGCTATAAAAACACATGCTGTAGACTCTGTGCGTAGCCCGGTGATGAATATGCGAGAGGTCGCAGACTTGGGAAAAACAACTGATTTCCTTACTACACTAATGGATACGTTGCGTCACGATCTAAATGTGAAAAGCATACAAAGAATAACCCCATCTGACTATCCAGAAGTAAATGACCTGGTAACCTCAAAATACACCACGTGGGAATGGAACTTTGGTCACACTCCTCAGTTTACATACACCAATGATGACGGTATATCTTCCAAAATACGTAAAGGATACGTAACAGAGTGTACCGAAACCAAATGGATAGGCAGACGTTTTGATACTCTACTAAATGACGAATAAAGAAAGAGCTGACCAGATACTAACGATACTAGAGCGAGAGTTTCCTGTGGTACCAATACCACTAGACCACAAGGACCCTTACACCCTTCTCATAGCGGTGTTACTCTCTGCACAGTGTACCGATGAGCGGGTGAATAAAATCACTCCTTTACTTTTTGCCAAAGCAGATAATCCGTACGACATGGTAAAAATGACGGTTGAAGAAATAAAGGAAATCATTCGTCCATGTGGTTTATCCCCCATGAAAAGTAAAGGCATATTTGGACTTAGCCAAATGATCATCGACCTACATGGAGGCGAAGTACCTCAAAGCTTTGAAGACCTAGAGGCTATGCCCGCGGTAGGACACAAGACTGCTAGTGTGGTAATGAGCCAAGCCTTTGGCGTACCGGCATTCCCTGTAGATACACATATACATAGACTCGCCTACCGCTGGAAACTCAGCACAGGTAAAAATGTAGATAAGACTGAAAAAGACCTCAAAGCTGCTTTCCCAATAGAAACATGGAACAGGATACATCTGCAGATTATATTTTTTGGCAGAAAATATTGCCCTGCCCGGGGTCACGATCCTCTAGCCTGTCCTATCTGCAAAGATTTTGGCAGAGCTACGTTGTTTAATTAGCTCACCCTTTTCAGTCTCCTTTCTTAATGCTTACCTTTGCACTACGTAAATGAAATTACACGTAATCTACGAGGATAATCACCTTATTGCCGTAAACAAACCTGCTGGTCTTGTAGTACAAGATAATGAGCACGGGCTTCCTTCTTTGGAGACGCACGTAAAAGCGTATATCAAAGAAAAATACAATAAACCTGGAGCGGTCTTTATAGGCTGTATTCACAGACTAGACACCAATGTGACAGGTATTGTTCTCTTTGCTAGAACGAGTAAGGCACTCGTACGCATGAATGCTCAGTTCAAGGATAGAACCATCACCAAGACATACACTGCACTCATACGCAGAAAACCACAACCAATGGCAGGCACACTTACCCATTGGCTCAAAAAAGATCCAAAACAAAACCGTACGAAACTGTACGAAGAAGAGCGAGAAGGAAGTAAAAAGGCTATACTCCACTACCAATATATCAATACTGCCAACCACTGTTTTCTAGTAAAAGTAAACCCAGTAACAGGTAGACCGCACCAGATACGCGTACAACTTGCCAGAACCTTTACTGGAATAGTAGGCGATGTAAAATATGGCCAAACCAAACCCACAGCAGACAAGAGTATATACTTGCATGCACTCGGTCTATCATTCCTTCACCCCGTTACCAAAGAAGATTTAAATTTGTATGCCCCGATGCCCGATTTTGGCAACTGGAAATTTTTTAAAGACGTAGAAAAAAACTTATTAGCGAAATGAACCAAATAGTAAAAATACCAACCGCGGTAAACGAACCGGTAAGAGATTATGCTCCGGGTACTGCTGAAACGCAAAGCCTGAAAAGCAAAATTCAAGAAATGAAAAGTACACAGGTAGACATACCCATGTACATTGGTGGCAAAAAAGTATATACGGACGAAAAAGTAAGTATGCACCCACCACACGAGACCAGTCATAACCTGGGTACTTTTAACAGAGGAAATGCAAGTCACGTAACAGCAGCTATAGATGCAGCCCTTGCAGCTAAAGAATCGTGGGCAAATATGCCTTGGCAAGCAAGAGCCGCTATCTTTTTGAAAGCAGCAGAGCTTCTAGCGGGCCCGTTCAGAGATAAAATGAATGCCGCTACCATGCTAGCTCAATCTAAGAATGCTATGCAAGCTGAGATAGATGCAGCTTGTGAGATGATCGATTTCTTCAAGTTTAATGTGCAGTACATGAGCGAAATATACGCTCAACAACCACCAGAAAACTCTCCAGGGGTTTGGAATCAGTTAGAATACAGGCCACTAGAAGGT
>CAWVTO010000146.1:0-5488 GCA_963932895.1 uncultured bacterium | reverse complement strand
CTTTCAAACAAGTCCCACCATTTCTGCTACCTTCTACAAAAAACCAAACAACTGGATGTGCACACCAGGTATAAAGCCCAATTCACAATACACTGGCGGTGGGGCAGATGCTTTAATTGATGGAATTAAAGGCACGGCCAATTGGCAAGCAGGTCGCTGGCAAGGATACCAGAATGCGGTGGTTACATTTGACATTGACTTTAAAGAAACCAAAACCGTAGAAGAAGTCAAAGCCAGCTTTGTACAAGATGCTCGTTCGTGGATACTAATGCCTAGCAAAGTTGAGGTATACCATGATGGAAAATTAGTAGGTTCAACAATCTATTTGCCAGACGCCTTTACTGAAGGAAATTTCTTAGAGACCATCACCGTAAAACTAGATAAGTCTGCCCGCCGACCAGGAGGGAAAATAAAGACCGACAAACTACAAATCAAGATCTATTCCGCAGGAAAATTACCCAAAGGCCATCAAGGCCATGCTATGGGTGGAGACGCTTTTTTCTTTGTGGACGAATTGGGTTTTCCGTAGGCTCTGCCCTGCAGGGCAGAGCCTACGGAAAATAACCCTGCAGGGCAGAGCCTACGGAACATAACCATATAGGGCAGGGCCTACGGTGTTAGTTATTATTGATATCCTCATCCCATTTGGCGATATTGTCATTGATGTATTGTGCAATCAGGTTGTATTCTTTTTTGTTACGAATAATCCGGTCGTGGTATTTTGCTTGCCAGCCAAAATCAGTATAACCGTGCCTTCTAGCATCTCTGGTCACATGGCCTTTGTAACCATTTACAAAAGTGCCTAAAGCACCGACCTGTTGTGGACCGATGTGTCCTTTACGCTCATATCCATCACCCAATGGCAAAATACTTGGCGGAGATTTTTCGGAAATCGCCTCGTTTTTCAGTATTACAATAAAGTGAACATGATTTGGCATCACGACAAATTCGGCAATTTCAATATTTTTCTTTAATGTTTGTGCTCTATTTATGTGATTTAGAGCCATCTCACCTAACGCTGAGTTGGTCATTATAGAATCGTTTATAGAACCAAAGAAACATGTCCTATTGGTACAGACTATGGTTATAAAATAGGCGTTGTTGGACGCATAATTAAATCCTGGGAGACGATACTGTTTCCTGAGCTTGTACATAGATTCACAAAAATATGAATTTTGGATGTACTGCCCTGCAGGGCTGCAAGGAAGATTAAACGCGTCTCATCATATACCTACCGTAATACGCTAGATACGCAAAACACGCTACACCTACCCAATAACTATTTCTGATACCGAGCAGAGAGTCGTCAGACAAATATCCTTGGAATACACTTACAAATCCACCACCCATTATCATCATAATAAGGAATGCACTTCCCTGACTCTTAAATTTTCCAAGACCGCTAGTCGCTAGATCAAAAACACATGGCCAAAGCGTACTGCAAAACAATCCAACACTCATGAAACCAAATATGCTGAGCATACCTGTGGTAAACATCCCTATGAATAAACTCAGTATACCAAGACCTGCAAATAGTTGGAGTTGGAATGCAGGTTTGTTGGAAGTGATATGTGCTGCTATAAGAAGAACGGCCATTGGAATGAGGTATGGAAAGAATTGGGTAATATCGGTGCTTGCTTTCAGTGAGTTGACAGCAAGGAATAAGCCAAAGGCTAAAAGCGGAGCTATAACCCTAAGAATGTTTTCGGTCGCTTTAGATACATTAAATGCACCTACAGAAGCGGCCCATCTGCCGATCATAAGACTTCCCCAAAACAGAGAGATAAAAGGAGCTACGTTGTCTTCAGATATCCCAGCTTCTATCTTGAGATATTCCGAAAAATTTGCCGCAGTACTTACTTCTACACCAACGTATACGAAGATGCCAATCATTCCCATCCATAGGCTAGGGTAGTCGGCGATTCGCAATCTTTCATTGTCTGATGTGCCATCATCATCTGCCAGTTGATCGGGTATTTTAGAAAATTTAATAGCTATAGCGACCACAATGAAAGCTACACACAGTATAAGATAGGGCAGCTTTACAGATTCTAAGCTAAGAACTGTATTCTCAGCAGTGCCTGTACTACCAAAAATAGCGTAACTCAAGAGTATAGGAGCTATAGTTGTCCCTACATTATTAATACCCCCAGCCATACTGAGGCGGCTACTGCCGGTTTCTTTAGAGCCAAGACTAATGGCCAATGGATTTGCTGCGGTTTGTTGCAGTGAGAACCCAAGTCCTACTATGAAAAGTCCTGCTAGCATTAATGGGAATGATTCGTAAATAGCTGCTGGCATAAATAAGAAAGCACCAAAAGCACTGATGAGCAATCCGTAGATTAAGCCTTTTTTGTACCCAATTGTATTGAGGACATCTTTTCCTCGGGCTCTACCTATGAGGTAGTACGCTAGTGCACCAACGGCGTATGCTACATAGAAGCAAAACTCGATGAGTTGTGCCTGCCATTGCTGTAAATCAAGGCTTTTTTTAAATACTGGAATTAGAATAGTGTTACCTGCAGCAACAAAACCCCAAAAGAAAAAAACGCTTACCAACATCGCGAGTGCCGGCTTATAACTTTTGCTCATGGAAGCGAATATACAGACCTAAGTGATAAGACTATCTGTTTGGAATATTTCGTGTCCTCAATTGTGGAATGCTGATAGCCTTTATAGGATTATAAAACGGCGTCTCTAAGCAAGGAGGCAGATGATATTTAGTATTAAATAAGAAGCTTTGCCAAAGTAGTAGCAAGCTATACACCGCAGCTTTGTCACACGAATAATTGCATACTCTCTAGCTTGCGGTCACGGGTAGAGGTACGCACAAAGTAAGAGACCATGCCAGCGAGTATACAGCCAATAGCAATGAGAAATATCCACCAATCAAATTCTGTAGGTACATAGGTGAGTGACAAGGCACCTACGTCTTTGTAGACTTCCATGTTGTCCTCGTTTTTATGGAGATAGATGACGAAATCGAGAGTGAAGGAGAGAATACTAATAATGGCACCTGCAATGAAGAGCATCCATTCACTCCAATTGAGTGGTGTGTTTTTAATGATAAGCATGAGTCCAATACCAATCATCAAGATGGCTAAAATTATGGGAGCGATCACAGGCCCTATCCAAGCAACTGGGAGTAAAAAGAGAATATCCCAAGTCATAAAATTTGCTGGCCAATCGATAAATACTTTGAGGAAGACATAGTAGAATATGTCCCATACAGCAAAACTAATCAGAAAATACGCAAAACGCTGTACCTTGTTTTTGCCAGCAATTATGCCAACGGCCGCGAGCATGAGTAGGGTAGCAAATTCCCGCCATAGTTCAGTAAAGACAATAGGATCTGCGATAGCATTGATGGGGAATTGAAATCCATCAGGAAAATAGAGAGCTCTCGTATAGATGACGACGGCAGCTTCTACCATTCCGAATCCTATACTGAATAAGGTTACCCAAAGAAGGGTTCTAAATGTGTCGATAGCGAAGAGTACATCGCATATGGTTTTGAGTGTACTGGATGAATAATGTTTCATTGTGTTACGTGTAAAATTTCAGGTATGGTGGTAAAAAAGTGGATACGAAGGATTTAAAGAGTGTGGTCCTTATTGATAGCATTTTTATGAGATTAGCTTCAGAAATTAGGTCTTGATTAAGGAGTTACTCTTCTCTACTATTTGAATAATAAAGAGTAGAATTATAGGGACATGAAAAAAGGAGAATATGTTGTATTCTCTGAATAGCATTGCCATATTCAGGAATATGCCAATACCCACTAGACATAAGGCTATGATTTGTACGACCGTTGGTAGGTAGTGACTGAAATATCGGATAAGGAAGTAGCTAATAATACAAAGTGTCACAACCAACGTCGTAAACTGAAAAAAGGGCGGAATCATAAAAACAGTTTGCGACATATAAGGGATGTTTACGCTAGCATACAATGCGGGGAAGCCTATTATATTTATTGTGTCAAGAATGAATCCAAGAGGGCCCTTCATTGGTTTTTTGCCTTGAAATAGAAATACAATAAACTCACAAATAGAGATTATTCCAGGTATGAAAAATAGATAGGGAAATAGCATAATTTTAATGGATTAGATGAGTGGATTGTAGTTGAGCTAGAGGAAGACTAAGCGATGCTTCTACGTCTATTTTGTAAATGGGTTTGCAACGCTTGCCTTGTCGATATGAAGCGATGAACGTTCTCCAATATTCGGGTAGCAGCAGTATTCCTATAGTAGATACACCGTAGAGGTACAAACTCCTTTTACCGTTGCCAAAAAAGAAATACTGCAAGGCAATTTCGTTTTCTACTTCAGTGCCGTAGTTGGTGATAACATGGTAGGCATCGTGTCGCTCCAATTTTGGTATAAGTTCAAAATTATTGTGATTCAGAAAAGTGCCCAAGGCATTGCCAAGCGTACCTTTCGGGAAACGTAAAAGATCCTTCTTAGATAGTCTCCAAGGGGCCTTGCCTCGCTTAAAGAGTCGAGCGTACGGCATAGTCGATTTTTCAAAGAGCCATACGCAGATATTTTTTCTTATCTCCATCGTTCTGTTTTTAAAAGTACTTTGAAATACAAAGTGAATATGTATAAAAATAGTTTCATTGGTTTTTCAATAAATTCTCTAATGCGTCTATGTGAGCCGTAAAAGCCTTTCTACCTTCTTTGGTAGCCTTGTAGCTTGTCTTTGGCTTCTTGCCTACAAATTCTTTTATCACGGTTATGTAGGCTAATTTTTCGAGTGATTTGGTATGGCTAGCCAAGTTGCCGTCTGTCACTTGCAGCAGTTCTTTTGCGGTATTAAAATCTACCTCATCGTTCACCATGAGCAAACTCATGATTCCTAAACGCAATCTATTCTCAAATGACTTGTTTAAGTTCTGGATCATTGATTTATCGCTCGTATCTCATCCACATATATACTCCATAGACTATATGCCCCAGTCCAAACCCTGCAGCCCAAAAGTACAGTCCATAGTGTGTAAAAAACAAAGCCAATACGCCCAATACTACATGGGCAACTCCAAGTATTCTGATATCGTTCAGCGTGTACTTACTTCCGTTGATTAATCCAAGTCCATAAAAAATAAGGAGTACTCCAGCCATAAAGTGTTCGCCACCTTGTTGAGCAAAAGCCAGCCATACAAAAAATCCGACGACCATCGGAAATCCGATATGAGCAATCATACGTAAGGCGGTTTTGTCAAAAAGTGTTTGACCGTTTTTCTTAGCCTTTAGATAGGTGAGAATAGCACCGGTAATGAGAGCTGCGGCCATTACGCCCAAACCAATCACCAAAAATGGAAGCTGATGCGTAGGGTTAGCTAGGAAAACGTCGCTGTTTGCATAGTCGTGAGCAGCGTAGGCTCCTATGAGTGCATACACTCCAGCCATAATACCGCTCCATCCACTAAGGCTTAGAAAGCGAGTGCTCTTTTCCATCAGAGAGCGAATCTCTTTGAGGTCTTCTATAT
>CAWVTO010000145.1:0-5515 GCA_963932895.1 uncultured bacterium | reverse complement strand
GCATGTCAATTAAGTAGTTTTCCGTAGGCACGAGTTTAATATAGTAACCAAATTCGTCTCTATGACTATTGCGTATTTGTGTAATAAATGGCTTGTTGCATGTGGAGTCCATAATATCCAAGAAGCTATATGCACCAGCAATGTACTCTAGTTTTTCGAGCTCATTGGTCAGTGTATTAATGACATTATTTAAGTCTACATTGCTATTTCCGAAAATGGTCATATTGGGTTCTACGCCACCATAGTTTGCTTTTAGTATTACCTCATCTGTAAGGGCAAAAGTGTCTTGAAGGTTCTTATTAATCTCAGCCATATCTGCATCAAACTGGTCGCCCAGTATTCGTTTAGCATCTATGCCTTGTCCTGCTAGGTATTCGGGCATAGAAGCCACTCCATGGTCTGCGGTAAGTACAAGTATGTAGTTGTCTTTGCCTATGTCATGGTTCAGCTTTTCTATGAACTCTGCTAGGTAAAAATCCATCTTATTGTAGTAGTCCAATACCTCATAGCTATTTGGGCCAAAGTGGTGTCCAATAACATCGGCTGCAGATAGACCAATACTTAGTATATCGGTATGATCATCTGTACCAAGATTTTGATTTACAATGAGTTGGTGTGCAAATTCTAATACAAATGCATCACCATACGGTGAGTTCCACATAAAAGCTCCAGCCTTGTTATCCGTTACACGCATGGTATCAAAACTAGCAAGCGTATGTGGGAACCAAGGATTGAAATTGCCTCTTTCTCTTTCAAAACTATCTGAGCTTATCGAGGCTATTTTAGTAAATGACTGATCCAGTACCCATCCTTTCGAAATTTCCGTCTTCATTACTTCATTAGCAGTATACGTTTTTGCCCAGTTGGGGTAGGTTTCTTCGTAGTAATCTGTACTTACCATCTGTGTACTAGCGGCATCAAACCAAAAGGCTCTATTTGCGGTTTTACCTCCCATAAGTATGGAAGCTCTATCCTTTAGTGCCACACTATATGACTTAGATTCGTTATCTGATTCTTTGATATAGTCACCTAAAGCATTTTTGAGTAGTGGTTTAGCACTTACTCTGTTCAAATTACACTCTTCTATTCCCACAAAACGTACTGTAGTATCTTCTATGCTATAGTGTTTGTATCCCAAAGCTCTATTGTAGACCGTATTGTCTGTGATGCCATTGTGGCTCGGGAAAAAGCCCGTTGCTAATGTAGCATGACCAGCGGCAGTGGTAGTGGTGGCGTGATTGTGGTGTGCGTTGGTGTATACCAGAGCTGAGTCTAAAAGGTATTTGAAACCAGCTTCCAGTTGTGGATTAAAACGACTGAGGTATTCACTCTTCATTTGATCTATGCTAATGACTACGACAAGTTTTACTTTTTGATGCTTTTCAGGTGGTTTACACATGATAAATAGTAGCACGATTAAAAGGAAGGAATATTTTTTCACAATGCAAATTAACAACTCATTTGTGTCCATAGTGTAAAATACGCTAACAATCTCACGCTGCTCAATTGTTACTTGCTTATACTGAAATACTTAACCATATTTGCGAATGCAAAAGTACTGCCTGTTTATTATTTGTGTATTTGTCTCTCTAACGTCTGTAGCTCAGATAGTTGCAGTTGGTAAGGTGGTGGATCAACAAGAAAACGCTGTTCACAATGTACGTATCCAAGAGAAGGGTACCCGTAATATTATGTTTTCTAATGCCATGGGGGAATATTCTCTTTCATTTTTTGATGCAGAAACACCCCTAGTCTTCACGCATCCAGATTTTGAAACGGTAACCCTAAAGATAAAGCCAAACGTAAAAACTACGGTTTTTCTTTCTCCAAAGGCGAATGCTAATATTTATAATCTTGGCTTTCTAGCTGGATTTACAGACTTCACCTACAAGAACACCAACAAAAATCTGCAAAACATGCCTTATTTCTTGGGAGAATCAGATGTAAATAGACAATTGCAAATGTTACCTGGAATAGAGCAAGGTAGAGAAGGCTACAGTAACCTATTTGTGCGAGGAGGAGAAGCAGACCAGAACCTCACGTTGTACAATGGAACGCCTATATACAATAGCAATCATATTTTTGGGTTGTCTTCTACTTTTCATCATAGAAGTATAAAAAATACGAGTGTTTATAAAGGAATAGCACCTGCCAAGTACGGTGGTAGAGCATCATCCTATATAGATCTAGAAAGCGAAAAGAATTCAAAATACAGTGGGCTTACAGGTGAGCTTGAGATAACTCCGCTTAATGCTGGAATATATATTGCCAATATAGAAAAGGATCATAAGTACTTTACTTTAGCTGCTCGCAGGTCTTGGGTAGACTTATTGGTTCCTGTGGAGAGTAGAGAAAACTCCTTGAATGCAAACATTTACGATCTGCAAATTAATGCAGGCAAAACGTTAAAGAATAAAGACAAGTTAGATGTTAGCTTTATGTCTACTAGAGACCTCTATTTTATTGGTTTTGCAGAGACAGATACATTTGGTAATGCGGCTTCGTTGGCTGGGTTTACTCAAAAATGGTCTAACATCTTAGCCTCCGTAAAGTACACCATGCAGTTTAGTCCTAGGCTGTCTTTAGAGAACCTCGCGTACTACAGTGGTTATCGCACATCCACAAAATTTCAACAAGAGTCAATCGATGCAAGAGCCCCTGGCTCTCTTACATTACCTACTACTACACAAGAAGATGTTAGCGGTATTAGAGACATAGGTTTACAAGTAAATGCAGCATATCTTTATAGCAATGAACACCGCGTTAGCTTTGGTATTCAGAGTAGCACAAAGCTTTTTCAGGTAGGCAAACGAGAGTTTAGCTCTGTAGATTTTCCGAATATTCCAAATGTATTTCGGACAACCGGCTCAGAAAAATATGAAGCGACAGAGGAGATGGCCTTCTATGCTGAAGACCACTTTAGGTTAAATGAAAATGCAATATTAGACTTGGGATTCAGGCAAGTACTTTTTTTCAATGACAATAAGGTAAGAGCTGGATTTGAGCCTCGACTACATGCTACATTCTTTCTGGAAAATCGAGATGTTTTTAAAATTGGATTTAACAGACATAACCAGTACGTAAGTCAGTTAAACCTGGGAACAATTGGTAATCCAGCAAATATATGGGTGCCTGCTACACAAAATATTGAGCCGCAGATTCTTGACATTATAGAGGTGGCTTATGAAAGAAAATTAGGTAAAGAGTTCGCTGGCAGTATTAATGGATATTTCAAAAGACTACAAAACTTAAATCTAGTAAATAATCTTGGCGATGCAAGTGATCCTGGCATAGACTGGCAGTCTAGTGTTACCCAAGGTACCGGTAAAGTATTTGGTGCTGAGGTAATGCTACAACGTACCACGGGTAAGTTTAATGGATGGATGAGCTATACGTACAGTAAGAGCACAAGAAATTTTGAAAGTCTATTTGCCAATGACTTTGATTTTACCTACGATAGACCACACATGTTCAAAATGCACGCAAACTATACCAATGAGCATGCAGATTGGAATTTTGGTTTAAACATAGTAGTGGGGAGTGGTCAGCTATTTACGCTACCAATAGGAAAGTTTTTAGACCAAAACGACGAGATACAGTTGCAGTACAATACACTGAATAATTATAGAAGTCCATTGTATACAAGACTAGACTTGAGCTTAGTACGACTAAAAAGTAATTTTGGACTAGACCAAGAATGGCGATTTTATCTATACAACGCCTTAGGCAGTAGAAACCCATTGAATATCTCAGCTGATTTTGAAGGAAACAGCAACTTCAACGTATTGCAAGTAAACAGAGCCTACCTAGCCTATGTCCCGGGTGTTGCTTACATAGTTAAATTTTAAGTACAAGAGGAATGAAAAAGATGAATAAAAATAAGGATATCCTGCTGGTAACTATACTATGTGTATTGCTAAGTGCATGCCTTAATGATACGGTACGTCCAGATATCTTACAAGATTATACACCACGACTAGTAGTGAATGCTGTAGTATCTTCTGATGCTTCAATAGGTATACGAGTGACAAGTAGTAAAGCTATATTGGATGCAAGTTTTCCTAGTTTGGTCACAGATGCTGAGCTTACGTATCGTACCTCACTAGGCAAAGAGGGTTCGTTGACCTATAATTTATTCTCCGAGCTTTATACTAGCTCTGATAAACTTGTTCCTGGAGAGGTTATTAGAGTAAGAGGGGAACATCCTGATTTTCCTACTGTTCTATCCGAAGTTAGGATACCAGATTCTATTGCAACTGCTGCCTCTTTGGTGCCCAATGGAGGAACAGACACTAGCGGCTTACCAGGAGACCTAATTACCCTAAGATTTACAGACCAACCAGGACAAAAAAATTATTACAAACTACGGGTCTTATATTGGAACGGATTTGATTTTATACCGATCATTTACCCTCGTTCAGACCCTAGTTTTTCTGAATTTAACTCGCTCAGACTGCAAGATGCCTCGATCTTATTTACAGATGACTTATTCGATGGTAAAGAAAAAGCAGTGTTCACTGTAGCGGCCAATGGACTCACCTTTGGTTTACCTGCATCACAGGACAAGTATAAAGTGGAGTTTGCTTCTATATCATCCGATTTTTATGATTACTTTATTTCGCTCAATCGTGCCGTAGAAGCCAAAGAAGTAACTTTTCAAGGCGGATTTAATAATGCCGTAGTAATACACAGTAATATCGACAATGGTTTGGGAGTTTTGGCAACCGAATGGCGATCAGATTTCTTCCTGAAGTAGAACTGAACATAAACGTCGATAGATTAAAAAATATTTATGATTAAAAAGATTTTGCTATTCTGGTTAGCGAGTATTGCTATACTGGATGCATCAGCACAGAATGCTACCATTCGTGGTTTTGTGTATAATGAAGAAACAGGAGATCCAATAACCTCGGCATTGGTCACCTTTACCACCCTAAAACAAGGAGCATACTCAGATGAAAGAGGACTATATTCGGTTGTGAATATTGCTCCAGGAAAGTATACGGCAGTTGTTACACTTGTAGGGTATGATACAGCCACAGCTGTTATAGAACTGCGATCCAATCAAGTACTAGCGAAGAATTTTTATCTGAACACGGCTAGCAATACCCTAGGAACCATAAGAGTTTCAGCAGAAAAAATAAGGAAGTCCAAGGAAATAAATATCTCCAAAACGACCATAAGTCCGGTACAGCTTACCAAGTTTCCTTCTGTAGGTGGAGAACCCGATTTAGTTCAATATTTGCAGGTATTGCCGGGTGTTGTTTTTTCCGGAGATCAAGGTGGGCAACTGTATATTAGAGGGGGAAGTCCTGTAATGAATAGGGTTATGCTCGATGGATTAACCATCTATAATCCTTTTCACAGCATTGGTTTATTCTCCGTTTTTGATAGTGACATACTCAAATCTGTAGATGTCTATTCTGCAGGATTTAATTCAGAGTATGGTGGTAGAATATCTGCCATAGTGGATGTAAAGACTAGAGATGGGAACAAAAAAGAGTTAGCAGGCAAA
>CAWVTO010000144.1:0-5527 GCA_963932895.1 uncultured bacterium | reverse complement strand
CCCAAACTAATTGCAGAAATGCTTGTGCAGCGAGGTGTAGACTCGCCCGATAAGGTAAAAAAATTCTTTAATCCGCGAATAGGCGATATGCACGATCCGTTTCTGATGAAGGATATGGATAAAGCTATAGAGCGTATTCACTTAGCTCAAGAGAAGAATGAAGGGGTATTGATCTTTGGCGACTACGATGTGGATGGGACTACTTCTGTGGCATTGGCGTATTCGTTTTTTAAAGACAAATTTGATAAGATAGATTACTACATACCTGACAGGTACAAGGAGGGTTACGGTATAAGTAACGATGGTATAGACTATGCCAAGGCAAATGGATTGAGCCTTATCATAGCTCTAGATTGTGGTATAAGAAGTGTAGACAAGATTGAGTATGCGACCTCGTTAGGGATAGATTTCATTATCTGTGATCATCACTTGCCGGGCAAAGAGATACCCGCTGCTGCTGCTGTGCTAGATCCCAAGCGTAGCGATTGCGATTACCCTTTCAAAGAATTAGCAGGATGCGGAATAGGACTAAAACTAGCTCAAGCCTATAGTCAAGTGAATGAGTTGGATGAGCGAGAGTACCTTCAGTACCTCGATTTTGCTACTTTGAGTATAGCCAGTGATATAGTGCCTATAGAAGATGAAAATAGAATCATCGCTCACTTTGGTCTCAAAATAATCAATCAGCAACCTCGAATAGGGCTACAAAAGTTGATAGAGGTTTCTGTGAATAAGGAGGAGCTGAGTATAAGCGACTTGGTATTTTACTTAGGACCTAGAATTAATGCCGCAGGACGTATGGACGATGCTAAAAGTGCTGTAAAAATGCTAATAGCCGAAAACGTGGATGCGGCGAATAAGTATGCTAGTGAGCTGCAAACACAGAATGAAACAAGAAAAATAGTTGACCAGAAAATAACGGCTGATTTTCAAGAGATCATAGCAAATAACAGTGACATGCTCAAACAAAAGACGCATGTTTTTTATAAAGAGGATTGGCATAAAGGTGTTGTAGGTATCGCTGCTAGTAGAGCGATAGAGCTGTACTACAGACCAACGATAATTCTCACCAAAAGCGGTGAGGGGATGCTGGCAGGTAGTGCGAGAAGTGTGAAAGGATTTGACGTACACGAAGCTTTGGAGAAGTGCAGTGAGCACCTGGAGCAGTTTGGTGGGCATATGTATGCGGCAGGTATGACCATGAAGATGGAGAACTTGGATGCTTTTAGAAAAGCATTTGAAAAAGTGGGAGAGGAGATGCTTACACCAGACATGCTCATTCCCAAGGTGTATTATGATGCAGCGATGGACATAGCGTCTATTGACAATAAAATGCTATCCATAGTGAATAAAATGGCTCCATTTGGTCCTGCAAATATGACACCGGTATTCTTTGCTAATGGCTTAAAAGACGATGGATCTGGTAAGATCATAGGTAAGACCAAGGAGCACATACGCCTGAATATAAAGCGGGCCAATGATTCACTGGCGGCTGTAGGGTTTGGTATGGCAGACAAACTTGCAGACATCAAAAAAGCAAGCTCTTTTGAAGCTTGCTTTCAGATTAACGAAAATATTTTTCGGGGTAACCGTTCTATTCAGCTTATGCTGAAAGACGCACGACCTACCACCGATGCTTGATGTGTTTTCTGCTGGTAAGGCTAAAGTCTAAAGCAATATATCCTACCGCAGAGAAGTTTGTTGCAGTGCCTAATCGGGTATCTCTAAATAAGTTAAGAAATCCGTAGTTCGCTCTTGTACCTATTATTAGTCTTGTTTTGCCTTCGTCTCCAAGGCTAAAATTAACGCCAATTCCTGTAGTGATACCTACATCAATGGTGCGAGGAGTAAGGTCTTTTGTTGTGAATGTGTCGCTATCTGGATCTGTCCATAAAGCTAATATGTCTGGATCGTAAAACGTAGAGACACTTGAACCGTATGCAAAATAAGGCCCTCCTTCAATAAACCAGTATGACTTTGGTTGTCCCATTCTGTATGGGATTAGTTCTTTTTTCTTGAACGGAATCATATACTGCAACGTGATAGGGACTTGTATATAAGCTCCTGCACCTGGAGCGTAAATAGGTATATCGTCTGCATCCACATATCCTGTAAAGTATTCCATTGCTCGGCCATCGAGTAAGATATCACCTTCTAGCATTAATTGGTTAAATATCTGATGCTTGTAACCAATACCAAAGCTAGTTGATAATCCTGCATTCACATCTTGGGCATACCCTAAAGTAGTTCCTATTCCACCGCCACTTTTTACAGTAAGCCAATTTTGTGCATTGATACTCATTGGCAATAAAGCAAGAAGTACTATAGCTATTAAAAGTTTTTTCATCATGTTATTTTAATAATTGGACAAATATACTTGAAAACGGATATTACTTATTCATTAGTATACTACTTTTGAAAACAAGATGCGTCTAAGAGCAGAAAATCTCATTAAACAGTACAAAAAACGAAAGGTGGTCAACGAAATGTCCCTTGAAGTAGATCAAGGTGAAATCGTAGGATTACTTGGGCCAAATGGAGCAGGCAAAACCACTACATTTTATATGGTGGTGGGTCTTGTGAAACCAGATGGAGGAAAGGTGTATTTGGATGACGAAGACATCACTTCTAAGGCTATGTACCAACGAGCACAGAAAGGTGTAGGATATTTGCCGCAGGAAGCCTCTGTATTTAGAGATCTTACCGTAGAGGATAACATACGGGCAGTGCTAGAGATGACCAATAAAAGCACAGAAGAACAACGGGACAAGACGGAGTCGTTGATAGCCGAGTTTGGATTGGAAAAGGTACGTAAGAATTTGGGTAAGGTGCTAAGTGGTGGTGAGCGAAGAAGATGTGAAATTGCTCGAGCATTGGCCACAGACCCTAAGTTTGTATTGTTGGATGAACCCTTTGCAGGTGTAGATCCTATTGCCGTAGAAGACATTCAAGAAATTGTGCAGAAGCTGGTTACTAAAAATATTGGGGTACTCATCACAGATCACGATGTACAAGCAACGCTAAACTTGGTAGATAGAGCCTATCTTCTCTTCGAAGGGAGATTGCTCAAAAAAGGTACTCCGCAAGAGTTGGCAGATGATGAGATGGTACGTAAAGTATACTTGGGTACCAACTTTGAGTTAAGGCCATAGACGACGTTAGAATAGAGAGCACTGAATATTGAAATGCTAAAGTATTTGTTAGCGTTCGACCAAATTATTACACTTAGTATGTAGTACCATTAATGAAGAATGGACGTTTATACCCATACACCTGAATTACTGAGCAAAATACTCCTTTACCTTTTTCTGGTAATAGGGTTGCAGTTCTGGTGAAACACTACGTAGAAGTTCTGTTTCTTTTTTCTTCTGCTTGAGATACTTTTTTATACTCGGAGGTACCAGTCTTTCTTGTTCGGTCGCTTCATTAGAAGTTCGTTTATTATCTTGCTCTTGTTCTCGCTCCGCACGTTCGTGTTCGCTCAGCTTTATTTCTATCTGATTTAGCTTTTGGAATGTTTGACTGTTGAGTCTTTTATTATAAAGATCCTCTTCCAATTGATCCATTAGATCTTCTGTCTTCTTTATAGCCCCAAGACTCCCACGTTGCCCGTTTTTTTCTAATTTGCTCCCGAGTTCTTGTAATTTTTTACGTATGGCGGATTGTTGAGCTGCCATCTCTGCAAACTCTTTGCTGCTAGGTTTTCCCTTGCCTTTTTTCTGACCCTCTTGCAATTTTTTCATTTGCTTTGCCAGTTGATCTTGCATCTTTTTGATTGCACTGGCATTGGATTTTTTTGGTTTATCTCCTTTTTTGCCTCCAGGTTTTTTGCATTCACCTTTTGGCTTGCCTTTGTTTTTCTTTTGAGCCTTCATCTCTTCTTGCATTTTCTTGAGAGATTCACTCAGCATTAGAGCCAAGTTATTGTACCCTGTCATAGCATATTGTTGATGCACAATAGCATTGTTCGTATACCGCTCACCGAGGTATGTGAGTGATTTATCCAAGTTGTCATTTACGCGTGCTACTTCCTCATTTACAAAGGATTGTATTTTAATGTTGCGTTTGCTTAATGCCAACAGAGAGTCTTCTACCATTTTGGTTTCGTCCTTTATCTTTCGCTGTTCTTGGCGTAGCTCTATGTACTTGGGGCTGTAGCGTTTGTTCTCTTTGAAACCGTCTATCACCTTCTCTTGGTCAAAAGACAGTTGTACAAGATTTTCGAGTATTTGTCTAAGGTTATTGTAGTCTTCTTCTTGCTGCTCTTCTTGAGATTCTTCCATCTCTTCCTGCATTTTCTCTGCCATCTCTTTCATTTTCTTGGCGGCATCGTCCATACTTTGGGCAGCATCTTTGTTTTTGCCCTTGCTCTGCTTTTGCTGAGCATCGTCCATTTTTTGATCTACTTGATCCTTATTCTCGTCTTGCTTGCTTATATCGAGTGGTGACTCTAGCTCCTGGTTTTTCTTATCGATATCTTGTAAGTCCTTTTTCAGGTCATCAAACGCTTTCTTTATGGCTTCTTGTTCTTTCTGAAGGGGCTCACTTTTACCTTTTTTGTCTTTCGTCTTCTCAGCCAGTTCTTTTTCTTTCTTCGCTAGCTCATTCAGCTTGTCTATGGCCTCGTTTAGCTTTTTCTCCAACTCCAGTTCTTTAAAAAGTTCAAGCATACGGTCCATCTCTTTGCTCATTTCCTTCTCGCTAAATTTGAACTCATCCATAGCTTTTTGGAGCTCATCTTTTTTGTTCTCATTTAGCAGCTGCTGTATTTTCTCCATCAACTTACGGGTTTCTTCATCCAGCACTTCTTCCATCAGTTTTTCCAGTTCTTTTTGTTTTTCGAGCAGGCTCTCCTCTGGTGGGTTAAATTCCTCTTCCTTGTTGTTCTTTTCCTTGTTTTTATTTACGGCATCGCGTATTTTTTTCTCGAGCTGTTTCTGCTTATCTAGTAGGTCCTGTATTTTCTTTTTATCATTCCAGTCCAAGTTTTTCTTCTCAGTCATCATTTTTTCGATACTCTGTATTTCTTTTTGGAGTTCTGCTGCGTCACTTTGTGCCCCTGCCATGGAGTTTTTTATTTCCTTATTCGCTTCCTCAGTTTGTTCTTTTATCTCTTTAAGCGATGGAGCTTTGTACGTATTTAGGGGTGTTTTTGTTGGTTTTTCGCCGTTTACTCCGTCGTTGTCCCATACCGTGAAGTAATACTCTATCTCATCTTCTGCTTGTATGTTTATGGCATCAAGACTCCAGTAGTGGTAGAAGGTCTGAGTAGCAATGTCAAGGTCTACTTTTACTGCTAGACTTCCTTGTTTTTCTTTGTTTTTTGGAGTATTTGTCTTTTTGAATCTGTAATGAAATTGTAGTTTACTAAAACCGTGGTCATCTCTGATGTCTCCCAAGAAATAGAAAATCTTGTTGCTCAAACTATCGCTTTTACGTTCTACACTTATTTGCGGGAACTCGTCTGGTATTACATTTATTTGGTAAAAAATAGAATCTCCTTCGTTTACCCGTGTATTCTTCGTGT
>CAWVTO010000143.1:0-5570 GCA_963932895.1 uncultured bacterium | reverse complement strand
CTCGAACCTGGAACCTACGGTTTAGAAAACCGTTGCTCTATCCGGTTGAGCTATGGAACCAATAATAGTATCAAAAGAACAAAATCTCTTTTCTTTCTGTTGCGGTGAGACCGGGATTCGAACCCGGGGTACCCTTGAGAGGTACGGCAGTTTAGCAAACTACTGGTTTAAGCCACTCACCCATCTCACCAAAAAGGAGTGCAAATTTATAATTATTTTTAAGACCACATACTAATTCCAATTAAATTTCTTCTTTTTTTTCAATAAGTATTTTACTGCAATTTGAGATTTATTATTTAACCTTGAAGGATAATGTCAGACACAAAAAATACTACCTATATTTTTAGAAATCTGAAGGTATACAGTTCAATAGAATGGCTAGCGGATAATAAAAAAAAGTATCGTTCCGTTTTTGATAAGAACGACGTGTCTTACATATATGCTGAGTTTTCTTTTTTTAATCTAAACTTTAAAAAGAAGGACTGGGACCTCAAATTAGAAGTAGTATGCAGGGACCAGAATAAGAATGAAATCTGCAGATTAAATTGCGATCGTACTATTTCCCAAAATGCTAACCTCATATTTGTAAGAGAAGGCTGGGGAACGCATAATACGAGTAACTACTGGACGCCAGGCACTTACACTTGGGCAGCAGAGATAGATGGAGTTATAGTAGCAGAAAAGAATTTTTATATCCAAGACGTAGGTATTGTCACTAAAAAAGACAATCCATACTTCGCTATTAAGTCTGTACATTTTTATGAAGGAACCTTTGAAAACATTAAAGAGGAAGAGCGTAAATATTTTGAACAATTTAGCGATCAAGAGTCACGCTATATTTGGGCAGAAATCACTGCTGTCAATAAAGCCAGAGATATTGATTTTTGGAGTTGTGAATTTGTATTCAACTTTCTTACTGAATCCCATCTACTGAAAGGATCAATTAGTAAACTCATGTTCATATATGAGCAAGATGACGAATATAAAATAACCGTAGGCTGGGGTGCTGATAAACCCGGAAGCTGGTTAAAGGGTAAATACCATTTGGACATTATTTATATGGACCAACTAATACTGCAAAAAGACTTTCATATTGGCAAAGATTTTGTAGAGTATATGCTAGAAGAAGGAGAGCAAAAAAAATCACTCTCAATTGTTCCTAATCCTACATTAGATCATGATACCACTGCAAATCAAATAGAAAAGACACTCAGTGAATTGGATGATTTGATTGGACTAGACAGCGTGAAGAGCAGAATACGTGAATACGCCAATTATCTAGAATTTATAGCATTAAGAAAAGACAAAGGACTTACAGAAGAAGAGACGATAAACTTAAATTGTGTTTTCAAAGGAAATCCCGGCACAGGTAAAACCACTATAGCTCGTAAGCTAGGTAAGATATACAAGCAGCTAGGACTACTCAGCAAAGGCCATGTACATGAAGTAGATAGAAGTGACTTGGTGGCAGAGTTCATTGGGCAAACGGCCCCGAAAACAAAAGCGGCTATTAAAAAGGCCGAAGGAGGAGTCTTATTTATTGATGAAGCATACTCGCTTGCACGCAAGGATGATGACAGCAAGGATTTTGGCAAAGAGGCTATAGAAATACTATTAAAAGAATTATCTGACGGTAAAGATATTGCCATAATAGTTGCTGGATATCCGAATGAAATGGATACGTTCATTGAATCTAACCCTGGATTAAAATCTAGATTTAGAATGATTTATGATTTCCCTGACTATACCCCTCAAGAACTCCTAGAGATTGCACACGTTCATAGTAAGAAAAAGGCCATAAGCTTTGCTGAAGATGCCGAAGCGTTGTTTTACAAAAAAATAGTGGATGCTTACCGTTCTAGAGATCTGTTTTTTGGAAACGCACGCCTTATCGTATCGCTAATAGAAGAGTCTAAATTGAATCTAGGGATTCGTGTAATGAACGACGAGAACCCTGCAGACTTGTCCATAGAAGAGCTATCGCTGGTGCAAGTGGCAGATGTAGAGAAACTAAACGTTAATGCAAAGAGTGTTATCCCAGACATCCCTATTGATGAAGAGCTCTTAGAGATATCAATTGCTAAACTAGACGGTCTTATCGGCATTGAATCTGTAAAGAAAGAGATAAAAAGTCTAGTAAAACTGGTACGTTACTATAAGGAGACTGATCAAGAGGTGCAAAATAATTTCAGTCTACACTCTGTGTTTACCGGAAACCCTGGTACGGGCAAGACCACAGTAGCACGAATCTTAGCTCAGATATATAAGGCATTGGGCATATTGGAAAAAGGAAACCTTGTAGAGTGCGACAGACAAACGCTGATTGGCGGATACGTTGGTCAAACAGCTATAAAAACAGGTAATATCATTGACAAAGCTATGGGTGGCGTACTCTTCATAGATGAAGCATACTCTCTCACTGAAGGTGGAAATTCTGACTACGGGAAAGAAGCCATTGAAATAATTCTCAAGAGAATGGAGGATTTCCGTGGACAATTTATTGTAATAGCAGCGGGGTATACAGATAACATGGCTCGGTTCATCGAATCAAATCCAGGATTAAAATCACGTTTTGACAAGGTATTTGAGTTTGAAGATTTTAACGAAGGACTGCTTCTCGATATTGCTAACAATCAATTGACTGATGCTGGATTTACACTCGCTTCTTCTGCCAAGAAAAGCTTAGAAAGACTTATTTCTAATATGTATACACACAAGGATCAGTACTTTGGTAATGGGCGAAGTATTCGGAAAATTGTTGAAGAATCTATCCGAAATCAACATTTGAGAATGAGTGAATTGGCGTTTGAAAAACGTACCAAAAAGATGATCAAAACGATCAATGCTCAAGACATTGTTACTATAACATACGAGGACAAAACTGTTCCAGATGCTATACCAACACTTGGTTTTAGGAAAAGCAACTAAGCGTTAGACTCAATAAAAAATGCCGTTAGAACTAACTACCGTAGCTATTGTGCTGCTCTGTATTGCTGGCACGTCCTTACTCGTACTGTTTTTCTACTACGTGTATTTTTTTACCGGTCTGAAAAACCACAGTCTTTCTGAAAGCGGTAGCCAACCCATATCTGTTGTAATTGCAGCACGAAATGAACGCCCTAATTTAGAGAAGAATTTACCTGCTATCTTGAATCAGGACTACCCTAATTATGAGGTAGTGTTAGTGAATGACGGAAGCTGGGATGGTACCAAGGACTTTTTAAAGGAGCTTGCATTAACAAACCCCAAGCTAAAAATAGTAACGATAGAGCTTGATGAGAAGTTTCAGAAAGGCAAAAAATTTGCTTTAACAATGGGTATAAAAGCAGCATCGCACGAAAACCTATTGTTTACTGATGCCGATTGCAAACCCACTACAGACAGATGGATTGCGTGTATGGCACACCATTTAGAAACCAACAAGGTCGTTCTTGGAAATTCTCCATTAGTGGTCAGGAAAACACCGCTAGGGTCTATGGTCAATTACGAAACCTTTCACACAGCCATACAATATCTAGGATACGCCAAGAGAGGCGTTCCATACATGGGTGTAGGTCGAAACTTGGCCTATACCAAGTCACTTTTTTTCGAGAACAAAGGATTTGCGAGCCACCAGCATATTATGTCGGGAGATGACGATTTATTTGTACAAGAAGTAACCACCTTTGAGAATACCGCTGTTTGCCTAGACCCAGATAGTTTTACTCATTCTAATGGTCCTAGCGGCATAAAAGATTGGCTTAAACAGAAGACTAGACACTTGAGTACGGGTAACTTATACTTGAGTAAGTTTAAACTTCTTTTGGGTATTTATTCTCTCTTTCAACTTTTAGTGTACGTCGCAGCCATTACACTTTTCATCATTTATCCTCAAATGTGGTATCTGGGTGCAGGAGTTCTGCTACTAAAATGGATTGTACAGTGGATCGTAATGTATGGCCCGTCTAAACGCTTGGGCTATACCAAAGTGGGTTATGCCCTACCCTACTACGATATCTTATATACGTTATACCTTTTATTCTTTGGCCTTGCTAAACCATTCCTAAAACCAAAAACATGGAACTAATTACAAAATACTTTCAGAGTCTTACTGATATTCAAAAAGAGAGACTGACACAACTAAAACCACTTTACGAAGAGTGGAATGCCAAAATAAACGTAATAAGCAGGAAAAATATGGATGAATTCTACTGCAACCATGTATTGCACTCGCTAAGTATTGCTCAACTCTATCCACTAACACCGGAGGATGTAGTACTCGATATTGGCACGGGAGGTGGGTTCCCTGGCATCCCTTTAGCTATCCTATTTCCGGAGACCCGTTTCACCTTAGTAGATAGCATACGTAAGAAGACTACCGTAGTGAGTGGAGTTGCTGAAGCCCTGGGTTTAAAGAATGTCACAGTGATCAATGATCGATTCGAAAACATTACAGACAAGCACAACGTAATCGTGTCGCGAGCGGTTGCTCCTGCACTGAAACTTGTAAAGCTAACCAAAACAGCTTTGGCTAAAGGGGGAACACATATTCTGTTAAAAGGTGGCGACTTGGAGGAGGAAATGAAAAATTTAACCTTCGTTTATAAGAAGGCGAAATTTGTATCTACCACGCTGAGTACGCTTTATTCTGAAGATTTTTTTGAAACCAAAAAGATTATCAAAGTAGACTTACAGGGGTAACTACCTAATGAGATTTATTGTACCTGTTTTCTGGTACAGTTTGTTTTCGAAATCTGTGTATTTTATGACGTATATGTAGGTCCCCATTTGCACATCTGCATCCCGGTAAACGGGTACCCACTTTTGATCGATGTCTTTGGAGGTATATAGCTTCTCTCCCCATCTGTTGAATATGAATATCTCAAATTCATTTATGGCAACACCTTTTATTCCAAAACCATCATTTAGTCCATCATTATTTGCGGTAAAGGCATTGGGTACGTATAGTTCTGGGGAGAAATAGAAGCAAATCTCATTGCTATAAGAATTTGTCTCTTCTCCTGCATTTTCTTCTGAATATACTCTAAAACACTTACGGTATTGCTTTGGATTGTGCTCTAAAACCACAGAAGAATTGACTGAAGAATTTGGGATCTCTACTCGATATGGACTAATATTATCTTCTAATAATAGGTCATAGAAATCTACACCATTTTCCCAACCCAAGTAGTCGGTAAAGACCAGTATCGAATTGAATTTTTCATCTTGAAAACCAGACAACCAGATATTGGTGTGTGGCTCTGATGCGATAGTCACTCCACACTTATTTTGTCCAAAAACTTGATACTCAAAAGCATTTAGGTCAGTATTAATACCTGTTTCTATATGATTGGTAATACCTCCATCTACAGTGACAACTGGAGACCATGAGGCTCCCACTCCTGCTTCTCTTTTCTCTATGAACAGCTCATCTACCGTACTATTATAAAGGAGCTGCCAATCTATGATCATACGATCATCTGGAGTACCCACACTAACATACCGTAGGTCTATGGCTAATCTATCTATCTCTACAGCAAGATAAATGGTATCTCCTTGGCATCCTTTATCACTAACCTCAACTACTTTTA
>CAWVTO010000142.1:0-5601 GCA_963932895.1 uncultured bacterium | reverse complement strand
ACTATGTTACTCAAGCAGAAAAGGGAACGTATACCATGTTGAAGTTTGATGTACCTCAAGATTTTAAAGGTAATTTAGTATTGAATGCAGGCGGTTTTTATAACCACGTGAGAGATTACAAGAACGAACCTAATAAGAAGTATCTAAAGGAGCTAAAGAATACGGAATTATCTACGCATAATATGTCTAGACTACTTAGTATGTATGCACTGTTACAAACGGCGTCTGCAAATTAATGCGGAAAGTCACCGGCATAGAGTTTGGGATTGTACGCATACTAATGCTACTCTCCATATGGTTTAATGGAGCGATAATGTACCGTAATCCGTTTAAGGCATTTCGGGCTACGAAGAAAATGCTTTCGCTTTTCACCAAAGCCTCACGTGGTCATCAGGTAAATCAGGCTTTCTATTTACAAGGCAACTATGCTTGGGATATGTTTAATCCTCCTTGGCCATCTACTGCATACAGAAGGTTTTACAATACTCAGCTAAGAGAATATGAACCTATAGCGTCTAACAACGTGGTGTTACGTCGTATCTTGATAGCTCTTACTAAAAAATGTCCGCTACGTTGTGAGCACTGCAGTGAGTGGGATACGCTTAATGAAAAAGATCAAATGACCTTGAAGCAATATGAGGATTACTTGGACTCTTTTGTAGAAGGAGGAGCAGCACAGCTAGTGTATTCTGGTGGTGAGCCGCTCAATAGATACAAGGATTTACTGAGTCTGATAGAAAGATATCGTAAAACGTGTAATCAGTGGATTTATACTTCTGGTTACAACCTAACGGAGAAGAAGGCACAAGAACTTGCTAAGGCAGGATTGAACGGTGTGTCTGTGAGTTTAGATCATCATTCAGAAGAATTTCATAACCTATTTAGAGGCAATGAAAAATCGTATGATTGGGTGAAAAAATCAATAGAAAATTGTAAGAAAGCAGGACTGCTGGTTTCCATAAATACGTGTGTTACTAAAGAATATCTAAAAGCAGATGGGGTGACTGAAATAGTAAAGCTGGCAGAGCAATGGGAGGTTCCTATTGTGAATATTCTAGAACCTAGAGCAGTAGGCCATTTTGCCAATAAAGATGTAGAATACAGTATCGCAGAAAAGCAGAAGGTTGAGAAGCAAGTACTCAATTTTGGGAAGCAGGTACATGCTAATTCGCCAACCGTTCTATACCCGGCAATGTTGCGGAGTGCTATGCCTTGCGGCGGAGGTAGAAGCTATTTGTTGTTGGATTCTGACGGTACACTTCGTCCTTGTCCATTTTGCAAAACACCTATAGACATGAGTAGTACAGAGGTGCAAAGTTGTGAGGCAGATTTGCAGCTGGCTTAGTACACTATGCTTCCAATAGATTCTAATACCAAACAAAAGGCAGTCGATATTTTGGTAAGTGCGTTTAGCACCGTACCTGGGGCCTTATGGGTAGTGAAAAAAGATAAGAAACTAAAATTACGAGTAAAAGCTTTATGCGAATATTGTCTGGAAACATCTTTACAAAAGGATGGTGGATTTATCAGTTCGGATCAAAAAGGAGTAGCTCTCATTTTTGATAGCAGGAAGAAACAGAAATTCATCTCATCATTATTAGGTTATATCATGCTGGGTAATCACTGCATAGGCTGGGATAGGGCCTGGAGTATCATAGTTAGAGAAAGAACTATTCAACAGAAAAGACCCAATACACCTCATTTGTACTTTTGGATGTTGGCTGTGGAAGACAATGAAAACGGCGTGGAAACAATAATCGAACTTCGAGATTTTGCATATGAACTATCCCGTAAAGCGAATTTGCCTATCTGCTTAGAGACCACTTCTGAGCGAAATAGAATTATGTATCAACGGTATGGTTTTGAAGTGTACGATACTTGGGAAGTTGCAGAGCAAAATCTTAAGATCTGGTTTATGAAAAGAGAAGTAGCTTAGATTACTCTTCGCCTCGTTCTTTTTGCTTAAATTCATCCGTCACTTCTGTATACGTAGGGTGATTTGTTTTGAAAATTCTATCCCAAAGATTTAGATACAGACCATAGTTGTATTTTACAAACTGATGGTGCTGATTGTGATGTATGGAGTTATTGAATATGTTGAATATGCTGGGCTTGTTGGCTCGCAGTTCGTATCCGCAATGACCATAAACACTTACTAGTAGCATAAAGCTACTAAACCCAATTAGCACATATATGTGGATGGGAATGATCAACGCTACAATCGGGACAATTGCAATTTGCAACACGGCTTCTATGGGGTGAAATGAAAACGCTGACCAAGGATTTGGTTCGTGGCTCTGATGATGGATGTAATGAACTCGAGTGAATATGGGCTTCCAGTGCATAAACCGGTGTGAGAAATAGAAGTATACGTCATTGATAGCCAGTGCAAAAAAGAAACTGATGAATAAGTAAGCAGTATTGTAGTCATTGGTCGAGGTATATATTTGGGTAAATCCTGCCTTGTATGCCCAATCTAAAAGTAAACCAACTCCCATAAAAATAAGGAGAGATGTTAGCGTTCGATTCCGTTCTTTTTTGGTGAAAGAGGCAAAGAAGCTATGCTTAGTGATTAGCATTTTTTCTAATCCTATTGGTCTTGCTTTGAGTAATACCCAAAACAATAGAATGGCTGCTGTAGCCAGCAATGGCAATAGAATACTCCAATACATCATTCTAATTCTAGCGAGGTTTTATAGGCCTCCCAGCCGTTTCGTTTCAATAGTGTGAAGTGAGAAGCATACGCGTTTAGTAAGCTGCTCTCGTAGTTGTAGGTTATCCCAAATTCTTCCGCTGTTTGTTTCACTATTGGGGTTAGCTCTTCATAGTGTACGTGGCATATTTTAGGAAAAAGATGGTGTACGATATGATGATTAAACCCGCCCATTATAAAGTTTATCGTAGGACTGTCTGTAGCATAATCTGTAGTAGTGACCATTTGGTGTCTGCTCCAGGAGTGCGGCATCACTCCGTCTGCATCAGGCAGCGGAAAGTGAGAAGTGCTCGCCACGTGAGCAGGCACTAATGCTAGTGTGATCGTAAACCCAGCAGCGGCATTCATGAGCAGATAGCCTATGAGTACTTGCCACCAATCGAAACCACTATACAGCATAGGAATGATAAGAATATACCCGAAGTAGAATGCCTTAAAGCCATATAATTTGAGTCTTTCTGAGGTGGTAATTCGGGTATGCTTAAATGACCCGATGCTTTCTTTTTTGAAATCTTGAAAGTCACGAACGACTAGCCAGTTGAGTGTATAGAGCATATACAAAAAAGGCATGTAAATATGCTGAAACCGCTGTGGTTTGCGTATATCGTCCGACGGGAAAATGCGTACCAATGGTGTTTGCTTCAGGTCGGCATCTTGGTTTAGAATATTGGGGTAGCTGTGGTGTGAAAAGACGTGACGGTTTTTCCATATATAGGAGTTAGCACCCAGCAAATCGAAGGTGTGCAAGAACAGCTTATTGATCTGGGAGTTAGCAGAGATGGCGCCGTGAGCAGCGTCGTGAGCCATATTGAGGCCCATGAGTATGGCCAGTGGTCCTAGAGCAATATAGGCGATGTAACTGCCAACACTGGGAGAGAAGATGAGGGCACCAAAGTACAAAGTGAAATACACTGCTGCCATAAAAAGAGCTTTGGCGTAAAACCGCGTGTTAGCATACTTGGATGTGGCCGTACTATCAAAATAGGCATTGATCCTAGCCTTGAGTGTACTGAGAAACAAGTCGTTCTCTGGCTGAAATCGTATATGCTGCTCTTTGCTCATGTATGAACTACAAATAACGGCAAAGTTTCTTGGGAAACGAAGAAAGGGTGAGGCTGTGGATGACAGTTTAGTTTAACATTTGGTGTATACGTAGTAGCTGCTTATACCATATTAGCCTTAGTTTATAATCACGCTTTTTCCTAAATAAATCCTTAATTTCTTCACCAATATTGACTGCAAATCGGTCTAGTTCATTTAAACTTCTTCCAACAAAGGTTTCTGAAACATCCTCTGCCTTTTTTACTTGAGCAAACGAACCTAAATTGAGGGATATAAAAAACGCTAATAATATTTTTTTCACTCTTCAAATATATTAACTAATCAGTATGTTCTTTTTTAGGGTCAAAAAATAACAGAATATTGCTCGTTGCGATTTATCAATTCAACAGATTTGGTTTAACTAAATTTTTAGTCCAAAGGTTAGATAAGAGTCTAATAGACTCTATATTAAAATGTCTCATAATTACCTGTAAATCAAGTACTTGTGAAGCATTTTTTGTTTCAGGTAAAAAATAGGATTTGAACAAAGGAAAAATTACAAAAAACAGCATAGTGACTAAGATTAATCATAATAATTTGAGTAAAGAGTTGGGAAGATTGAAAAACCTAGTTTAATTCGCTTATTTTGTATAAATCCATCCTAGTGTATGAAATTAGTCAAGACCTATTTAAAAACTACCCTTCTATTATTTATTGTTACATTCTCTTCATGTAAAGAGGATAATCAAACACAAGAAACTCCACAACCAGTAGAAAATCAAAATGGTTATAACATGCTACTTATCGGGAATAGTTTCTTTAAACCCTATGCTGAAAAACTTGATGATTTGTCTGTTTTGGCTGGATTTGAAAATCATACTAGTACTCGAATTACTCGTGGAGGAGATAACGGAAGAGCAATTAATTTTTGGAATGATTCGACTACTAATGAACACCAACAAATTAAAGCAACCCTTGATCAGGGTAATATTGATATTTTCGGGATGACTGCAGGTCATGATGGAATAGAGTCTGGAGCATTGGACCGAACTATAGGACATCGTGCATGGATAAATTATGCATTACAAAAAAATCCAAACATTACCATCTTTATAGCAATACCACAAGTTGATTTCCCGGCTGATTGGGAACAACGTGCACAAGGATTGGGATTTAGTAACATACAAGAATTAACTGATTATGTTGTAAATAGTATTGTACACCAAGAGATGGTTGATCAGCTAAGAATTGAATTTCCTTCTACAAAAATTTTTACTATACCAACTGGGAGGGCGTCTGTTAAATTAGATCAATTGAATACAGATGATGCGCTATTAGACGATATTTCAAGATTTGGTCCAAAAGCAACTTCATTATTTAGGGACACTAAAGGTCATCAAGGAGACATCATTGAAGAAACAGGTTCGCTAATTTGGTTAAATAGCATATATGGTGTAGATCTAAGTACCTTTTCTTATGAAACGGGTTTTAATACAGACCTACACGAAATTGCTAAACAGATAATGGATAGCCACGATCCAAATTACAAGTTGTAAATCAGGAGAATTTATGATGAAATTACAATTAACTATTCATGAAATCAAAAAATAAAAGCAGCATTCAAATTGAATCGCTTCATTCAGGTAGTTATTTTATTGGATGATAAGAATAGCAATCAAACATTTCGCAAGAAATTTATTAAGTAGGCCGTATTGATCTAGATTTTTAGACTAAAGGTTAGATAAGAGTCTAATAGACTTGCGTCTTTCCCCACCATAAATTTATACTCATTTTCCCTTTTATTTGAGAGGCTCTTTTGGATAAAATAATGAGAAATGGTAGCTTAA
>CAWVTO010000141.1:0-5665 GCA_963932895.1 uncultured bacterium | reverse complement strand
TTCGTCCTTGAAGTAGCGTATTGAGCTCATTGCTTTTTGTGATCAGTTCACTATCGTCAGCGTGTGTGATAGGGTGGGTATACGGGACAAATTGCTCAGACATTTGTGCAAAATTATAGCTTTATAGCGATAGTGTGGCGGTCTGCGTTAATATAGGGCTATCCAGCGGCTCCTCTATATCTCGGTCAGAATCCAATTGAGCTTCAGGTTGATTGTAGTTATATTCCAAATCGTAGTTTTTACCAAACATCCCTCTGTTTTCAAATTGCTCACCAAATTCTCTGAATGAGTCTACATTGACATTGCCAGAAGCATATATAGATATGCCAATAAATAGGGCTAAACTTATAAGCCACGCTAAGAAAATGCCTTTGGCATTTATGTAACTTTGGTATCCAAATATATATTGAAGTATACCATAACACGCCGTCCCAATTGGTATCAGTAGGAGACTGAGCATTGAGATGCTGAATATCCAGTTGAAAGTTGGAGACTTTAGAAGTGGAGGAGTATTGAAGGGATTGCCATTGTGGTGAAATTCTAGTCCTCCAGTTGCATTTGATAGAAGTGCAACGGATAACGTAATGCCAACTATGACTAAGACGGATAGTATTCCTGCTCCAAAAAGCTTAGCACAAAACTTAAAAATACGGTCTATGCCAGAAGCTAAACTTGACGTTGCTGAGTTAAGTTTAGAATTTTTTTTTAAGCCCTTCGAAAATTTAGTTGCTTCATCTTTTACACTATTGGCCACAGTTTGGGCCTCATTTCGTATGTTATTGGCGATATCAGATACTGTATTTGCGTCTCCATACATGCGGTACCTGTCTTGTGGAGTTTTAGCCATTGGCATCGCTATCCAAAGGATAATATAGAGTAGAAGGGGTACTCCAGCAGCAAATACAAGTAGAACCGTAATGATACGGATAATACTAGCATCTAGTCCAAGATATGCCCCAACACCTGAACACACTCCTCCCAGAACTCTATCTTCAGGATCTCTAAATAATTTTTTAGACTTTGCAGAATAAGTGCGTTCTTGACGGTATTTAGCCTTCTCAACGGGTTCTTCGTCCTCAGTCATTTCCTCAGGAGAACCCATAAGTTCTATGGCTTCGTCTACATGAGCCCTGGTGATAAATGAATTGTCATTTTTTGTCTTCGTATAAAACAACTCTGCTATTCTTGACTCTATGTCAGACAATATTTCATTTCCGCTTTCGGTATTGTTAAAATGTTTCTCAAGAGAAAGAAGATATCTGCTTAATGTAGCATAGGCGACTTCATCTATGGATATGGCCTGTCCGGCTAGATTTATTTGTATTATTTTATTCATTTGGATTCGGTGATTTTAGTTACAGATGATTTTAGTTCAGACCACGTGTCTGCCAGTTGTTCGGTAAATGCTTGACCCTCTTCGGTGAGCGAATAGTATTTGCGTGGAGGCCCTTGGTCACTTTCTTTCCATTCATATTTTAACAATCCCGCATTTTTTAGACGAGTAAGTAGAGGGTACAATGTTCCTTCTACTACTATCAATTTTGCGTCTTTCAGGTGAGTGATGATGTCAGAAGCGTACATCTCACCAGCACTTGCTAGGGTGAGTATGCAGTACTCAAGTACTCCTTTTCTCATTTGCGACTGCGTGTTCTCTATTTTCATTTGGTTATACAAATATATATCCATTAAATAGTACTATGCAAAGCCAAGTACTATTTAATTTACAAACAACTAATTTTTAACGATCAAAATGCGTGCAACAAAATTATAAAACCGCGGAAATGGGATGATAGTAAGATTTGGCTTTAAACATGGACCATATCTTATAGTTAATCTTATTTTTGCCACTCGAAAAATTATGTCAGTTTTAGTCAATAAAGATTCTAAGATAATCGTACAAGGATTTACCGGTAGTGAAGGAACTTTTCACGCTGGTCAAATGATAGAGTATGGTACACAAGTAGTAGGTGGTGTTACACCTGGAAAAGGTGGCCAAACTCATTTGGAGAAGCCCGTTTTTAATACAGTAGCAGACGCAGTATTAGAAACTGCTGCAGATACGAGTATCATATTTGTGCCGCCGCCTTTTGCCGCAGATGCAATAATGGAGGCTGCTGAGGCAGGTATCAAGGTGATTGTATGTATCACAGAGGGCATACCTGTTGCTGATATGGTAAAGGTAAAAGCTTATTTAGGTTCTAAAGACAGTAGACTAATAGGTCCAAACTGCCCGGGTATCATTACTACAGATGAAGCTAAGGTGGGTATAATGCCCGGTTTTATCTTCAAAAAAGGTAGAATAGGTATTGTGTCTAAGTCAGGCACACTTACATACGAAGCAGTAGACCAGGTTGTGAAAGCAGGAATGGGATGCAGCACAGCTATCGGTATAGGTGGCGATCCTATCATAGGTACTTCTACCAAAGAGGCTGTAGAACTACTTATGAATGATGACGAGACAGATGGTATAGTAATGATCGGCGAAATAGGTGGAGGCATGGAAGCTGAAGCAGCTCGCTACATAAAAGAACACGGAACTAAGCCCGTAGTAGGCTTCATAGCTGGAGAGACTGCACCAGCAGGACGCACAATGGGTCATGCAGGAGCTATAGTAGGTGGAGATGAAGATACTGCAGCTGCTAAAAAAGCAATCATGCGAGAGTGTGGAATACACGTAGTAGATTCGCCAGCAGGTATAGGGGCTATGATGGCCGAAGTATTGAAGTAATACGCATTATACGCTAACAATATACGAAAGCTTCAAACATTTGTTTGGAGCTTTTTTTGTGCCCCTAAAAATCACTCTACCGTATGGGCCAAGCTTGCCGTTTCATTGTACTTTACGGTTTGTGCAGGCGTTTCTGCTACACGTTCCTCGTCTACCACTAGAAAAAGGGTAATATCTGTTAGGGCATTGGCACTATCGTAAAATAGAGGTTCTATGGTGTAGTTTAGTGTTGCAGGATGCTGGGTTATATCGTCAGACTCAAAGGTGTGTTTTGATAAAGTGTCTCTACTATTGCTGCTTATTTGTCCTGCCAAATTTTCGTTTAGGTATACATTGTATGAGCCTATATAGGCACTGTTGGATACGGTGAAAGAAATGTGCGATGAGTGTTGGTCTGCATGCGTTTCCTTTGCCTTGTCCTTGCAACTTGCGATTAGCAGAATAGCGATGAATGGAATAAGTGTGTTTTTCATAATATGATTATTTGGCTACCAAAATACAGCATTATTAGGAATACTATCAGATTCACCTGGAACACCAAATTTGTAGCGTAAGCCAAACTGTATCCCTCGGTTTCCGCTTTGGGTAGTTTGTTTTGTGGCTGCGTGTCGGGTGTATACATCAAAGGCATTGGCCTCTATATGAAAATTCCAATTGCAGTTAATATTCATTTTTATACCAACACTGAAACCGCCACCAAATTTGAAGTGATTGGTGCCTAGCCTGTCCGTAAAAGGTATTTTATTTTTATCATAGCCGTCCGTTTGGTTTAGTAAATAGGTTTCATCTATCTGATTGTATACATAGCCAGATATGGGCAAAAAGGCATAGCCGTCACCACTTAAATAAAATTTGAGATGATCTGCGAATGTTGGTGAGCTAAGAATAAATCGAGGATTGTACCCTATCTGAAATGTTCTAAACAACAGTTGAGATTCTCCATGGTTATTCGTAAAGGTTGCTTGTGCTGATGTGTTGATCCTTTCCAACTCTATGTTATGACTAAACTCAAATTGCTTAATAAATGTAAGCGGGGAATTGTAAAATGGCCTAAAGACTATTCCGGCACTAAGGGTGTTTATTTGTTTGGGAAGCGATCTAATTTTATACTGATAGGCATTGCTTAACTCCTGGGCATATTTTTCGTCAGGAAATGTGTTTTGAATAGACAACTGTCGGTAGAAATCATCGCCGTAGTCTCTGCCTTTTATCCTAAAATCATACCCGTGCAAATACCACTTCTTACCCAAAAAATTAATCTCCTTCACTTGTGCATTGACCGACAAGTAAAAGGGAATGAGTAAGAGAAATAGAGTTCGCATACTTATTTTTAAACGTATACAAATATATACTTATTGTGAAACGACTTCTGGTACTACTCTTGGTTTCTCGCTTTGTACACGATCTATAATAGCCTTGAGGTGTTCTGGTGTAGTGCCGCAGCACCCTCCCACGATATTGAGAAAACCACTACTCGCAAACTCGCCTACTACGGCACTCATGCTTTCAGGTGTTTCGTCATACTCGCCAAACTCGTTGGGTAGTCCTGCATTTGGGTGAGCAGAGATTCTACACCAAGCTTTGTCGCTTAGTTCTTTTATAAACGGACGCATTTGGTCTGCACCTAGGGCACAATTGAGCCCTATGCTTAGCGGATTAGCGTGGCTTACACTGTACCAAAATGCTTCTACCGTTTGACCGCTAAGTGTTCTGCCACTCGCATCTGTTATGGTGCCACTTATCATTATTGGGATGTCAAGGTTTTGCTCATCTTTTAGTTCCAAGATAGCAAAAATGGCGGCCTTGCAGTTGAGTGTATCAAACACCGTTTCTATCAGAAAAATATCTACTCCACCTTTGGCTAGAGCATCTGCTTGCTGCTTATAGGCTACTACTAGCTCATCAAAATTGATGGCTCTATATCCTGGATTATTTACATCTGGAGAGAGTGAAGTGGTCTTGTTGGTAGGACCTAGACTACCTGCTACAAAACGTGGTTTGTCTGGGTTCTTTGCCGTATAGGCATCTGCTGCGGCACGTGCTAGCTCAGCAGATACTATGTTGAGTTCATCTACGATATCTTCCATATAGTAATCGGCCATACTCACCGTAGTACTATTGAAGGTATTGGTTTCTATAATATCTGCTCCTGCCTCAAGGAAATCGTGGTGTATCTGTGAGATGATCTCTGGTTGGGTAATGCTTAGCAAATCATTGTTGCCTTTTAGTGGGTGTGCATAGTCACTAAAGCGGCTTCCCCGATACTGCTCTTCTGAGAGTTTATGCTTTTGTATCATTGTACCCATAGCTCCGTCTAAGAAGAGTATGCGGTCTTGTAATAATTGCTCTATTCTATGCATAGGTACGAAGGTAAATTTGTTTGATTACAATTAACGATTTTACGAAAGGAGTCTGACGATTTGTTTCTAAAAATTTACGAACGTTATGAGGTTAATTTGATCTCTCGAGCTTGCCCCAAAGTACTGGTTCATATACCCTACCTCAAATTTTACTCGCTTGCTTAGCTTATATCCCAATCCGCCGTATAGTCGATTTCTGTCAAATAGTGTCCCAGTATTATTGATAAACAGTTCGTTATACGCAGACAGATAGATGGTTTTGTCTTCCAACTTGGGTTTGCTCAATGGCACATTGACAGACAAAAAATAACGAAATCGCATTTTAAAATCTTCTGCGACCCATCGCTGCTCAAAACGGTACCTGTGCTGTATGCTTACTCTGCCTGCTTTTTGTTTGGCAATGAATTGTTGGTAAATACGGTGTTCAGGTACACCTACTTTATCCTCTTGCATGGGTACGTAATTTTCACTTTGTATGAAACCATAGCCAAGTAGCAAATTGTGGTTACGTGGTGTAAGGTTGTATCCTATGCCGGTTCTAAGGAGGAGTTGCTCCATATCGCCTATAGCATTATAG
>CAWVTO010000140.1:0-5697 GCA_963932895.1 uncultured bacterium | reverse complement strand
GAGCTAAATCCTTCATCTAAACCAGAAAAATTATTCTCTATTACTCCTTTGTGTACCAATGGAGTGTTTCCTGTTTTGAACGTATGAACTTTATCTAAATACCGCTTGGTTAGAGCTACTTCACTCATTTCAAAAAGAGGCAAATCACTCATATCTACACGGCCTATAGCAACGGTTACTTCTCCAGGTATACGATGCTGGTCATACTTGCCATCGCCTATGGCATTATTGTTTTCTGGTCTTTTGGCAAGACTGGTAGAGTCTTCGTCTGTCCAGTTTCCTTCTAAGTCGCCGTAGAAAGCATCTGCAGGCCAAGCTCCGCAGTGTGAGTTTGGGTCTACCTCATTGTGCCCGTCTGGCGGAAAAGAGTATTCCTCATCCTCACAATATACTCCAGAGTACGGTACGGGTAAGTGTCCTAGAAGATACACCGCATCGCATCCTATAGTACGTTGCTTACTTTTAATAAAATCTTTGATATCCGTAGGCGTAGCCATTGGACTAATTGCCTCATTGTACACGTTCCATCCATCTGCTACGAGGTCATTGGTGAGTGTAGCTATTTCGCTGGACAGGCTATCGTTTAGGAGTTGGCTGATGAGTATCCAAAGTGTTCCTCGCTCGTGTTTTGCCTGTGCCTCTATACTGGCACTTAGGTATGCATAGCCCAATATATTCCCGCTGCTATACCTATCGTCGGTAGTGGTTAGGCGTTCTATAGCGTACTCATATATTTCGCCTTTTTGTATGGTTACATCTGTGTAGCTGTCTGTAGTTGCCGCTAGTGTAGCCATAGGAGTTCCCCAGTCATTACTTGATAGGGATCTGCGGTATAGCTTAAACTCAGCGGTGTTTGGAGTTGTGTTCCAATGCAAGGTAATGGTTTCTGCCATCTCATCTATTGTGGCGTGTCCTCTTACGCTTCTCGATTCAGAAAAACTCTGTGCAAAAAGAGGGTGGCTTCCAGAAAAGAGTAAAACAAGGATAATAATTTTCACGGTTAATTTCATCTGTGCAAATAGGTATATATTCGTACAAAAGTATATTTATAAATGGACATCAGATTAGTTAGCGTAGTATCATTGATTCTTTTTGGAAGCCAATTTAGTATGGCCCAACGGTTTTGTAATCACATGCGTATGCAACAGCAGACGGCTATAAATAACACCCTAGACCCTCGTGCAGATACCTTTGATGTAATTAGTTATGAGATAAATGCTTCTTTTCTAGCGTACGAATCCCAAAAGGGAATAGACGCTACTACAACACTAAAGATTGCATTGCTCAAATCCGCAAAGACGGTTACTTTAGATCTTTTAGGTCTTGCTGTAGATGAGGTTTTGGTAAATGGGCGTCCAGCTGCTTTCGAGTATACGAGTCCTTCACTACGTATTACGCTTCCTACTCTAGTTGCGGCAGATACATTTAATGTAGCAGTAAAATATAACGGTAATCCGCAACAAGATGCTCAGTGGGGAGGGTTTTACTTTACAGGAGAATATGCCTTCAATATGGGAGTAGGCTTTGCCGCAGATCCACACAATTTCGGTAGGGTGTGGTTTCCCTGTTTCGATAATTTTACCGATAGAGCCATCTACTATACGAATATTACGGTGGACAGTGGCAAGAGTGCGTATGCCAACGGATACCTTACAGATCAAATAGACAATGGGAACAAAACCGTTACGTACAAATGGCTCATGGATGATCCCATTCCTACTTACCTTGCCTCTGTGGCTATGGCCAATTATAGAGAGGTTACGATGAATGTAGATGGTATCCCCGTGTTACTCACGTCTTTAGAAGTAGATACAGCAAACGTGCGAAGTAGTTTCGAAAATATACCGCAATGTATTCGCCGTTTCGAAGAGGTATATGGAGAGCATAGTTTTGATAGAATTGGGTTCAATATAGTGCCATTTAATGCAGGTGCTATGGAGCACGCTACGAACATAGCATACCCACGTTACGCCATAGAGAACGGAGACAAAGACAACGAAACACTCTACGCACATGAGCTCGCTCACCACTGGTGGGGCAATACAACAACCTGCCGTACACAAGAAGATATGTGGCTCAACGAGGGTTGGGCATCTTATTCGGAGCGTATATTTCTAGAAGCTGTCTACGGACGAGCCCGATATGACGAGGATATAGAAGATAATCATCGCCAGGTATTACAGTTTGCTCATATACAAGATGGTGCTGTGCTGCCGGTAAGTGGTATAGATCACGCCAACACTTATGGCAGACACGTGTATAACAAAGGTGCAGATATGGTACACAGTCTTCGTGGTATGATGGGAGACAAAGACTTTTTTAGAGCATGTGCTGGTTTTCAGCAGGCGTATAAATTCGAAGCAATTACTACGCAAGATATGGCCAATTACTTTGGTCAGTTTACGGCACTCAATCTCAGCGGTTTCTTTGACTACTGGATAAAAGAAGCAGGTTTTGCTCACTTTGATATCAATTGGGTAATCAGACAAGACAATAAGTACAAGGTTCACATCAAACAGACACCCCGATTTAATGAAGTAAACTATGCTGGTACTGTTGCTACGGTTACGGCATTTAGCAAAGACTGGGAACGCCACGATGCTCAGGTGATGATATTCAACGAGGAGCAAACCTTCGATGTCAATTGTCCGTTTGAGCCCATGTATTGGGCCTTCGATTTTGATGATAAAATAAGCGATGCAGTCACTACGGATTGGACTGTTTTTCAGCCAGGAGAGCATACCATAGATATGCCACAAGGGCTCTTAAGCGATGTTAATGTAGTGAATAACTCAACAGACTCTGTATTGCTAAGAGTAGAGCACCATTGGGCACCTGTAGACGGTACGTATGGTAAGCCAGACGGTGCAGTGCTTAGTCGCCAACGCTACTGGAGCGTAGGCGGTGTATGGGGAGATGATGTACGTATGTCTGCAACGCTTACCTACAGCGGACTTAAAGCAAATTCGTTGCAGTTTGGCTATTTAGATGATGAGCTAATACGTATTACAGAAGACAGTCTTGTATTGCTTTACAGACCAAATGCAGGTAACGCGTGGGAAGTAGCTAAAGACTATACCAAAAACACAGGGTCATTGTTTGATAAGCGAGGCACTATAAATATCACCAACCTAACAAGAGGGCAGTACTGCCTTGCTATGTATGACAATGCTCTAGCCAGTAATAGTGAGTCTATTGAGCCTACTCCTACATTCAAGATGTATCCAAATCCTGCAGATGATGTGCTCAATATTGAATTTGAAACCACGCACGATTGCTGCACCTTAGAGATTACCAATTTACAAGGTCAAGTGGTTCTTTCGCAGAAGCTAGAAGGCAAAACCAAAGACAAAAAAATAGATGTTTCTTCGCTTGTGCCGGGCACGTACTTCTTAGGAGTAGTTACCGAGAATAGAGCGTACGATGTGCGGAGGGTAGTAGTGGAGTAGGGGGTGTTTACTTCTGCTTCATACGTTTTTCTTACAATACGATGTGCAATAGAATCGGAACACGATAGAAGCATGGTTAATCGTAATGCTACCAAGAGGATATGAATACTCATGATTTATTATTTGTCTTGCAGTACAGGTATATTACCTTCTTATTTCAAGAATCAATGCATCTTTATGCACGCTGTCGATGTATTTTCGTGAAAGCCCCCAACTGACATTGTCATAGTTTTCTGCTATGTCTATGTCGTCTATGTCATTTGATTTTTCAACGTAATAGTTGTTCCATGTCACGTATAAACTGTCTGTATCGATTTGACTCACCTTAAATGTTGTGTATTCATTTTGAGCGTCGTGTATGTAATAAACATCGCCTGCTTGAGGTGCGTTTATATATGTAGGCAACTGTTTTTCTTTAATAAAACCATTGACTATCTCACCTACAATAATTAGAATCAATAGTATACTTCCACTAAAGAACCATTTTGGTGTAGTACTTTTAGATTTAATATCTCTAGCCTTAATCCTAAGCTCTTTTGGCATCGCTGTTGATTCTAGTTCATTTTTACAATGTCCACAGTAGGAATAAACCCTTTTCCCCAATGGGAAAAAGGGAATCCACATGACATGGGCATAGCTTCCATATACGGCAATGTACATGTCATCTTGTTCGCAAGAGGTACATGTTGCAGGAATTTTTTTAGATGTTATGTGTTTGGACCGTGTTCCGTAGATTATCATTTTTTTTAATTTTTATTGATTAATAGTATGGTTATGTAGCATTAATATTTAAAACCATTGAGAGCATTCCTAATGATTTTATGGTTCTCATTTTTTATAGTGATCCTAGTTGCTTTTTTCTTAAGAAGGGAAACGTATTTGTCATTATAATTTAGTGTAAATTCAAATAATTACTTGTCTCTTCGCCTATTTCTTTTAATAACTATTTCTCTTTTGCTATACTTTGTGTGTCTTCGTTAGTTGGTTTGCGGTTTATGTAATCTTCAATTTGCTCTTTCGCTTCTTGGGCGTTTTTTTCAGTAAATCCAAGATTAGGAGAAATCAAATTACCTCCACCTGCTACCCGAGGAATAAAAAAAGACGTCCCATCTGTCAGTGAGATTTGAAGTTGGAATTTCCCCATTAAGGCATTTGCAATCATTCGTTTAATGCTGTTTTTAACAGAAAATCCGGATGATACATTTTCTACCAATTCTACTTCGCGAATATCCGTCAGAGCAATTGTTGTTGATTTGAAACCTCTTTTGTAGGAGAGTGTTGTTTTATCCAACAAAATTTGTTCTCGAACCGCCCTGATGAAATTATAGAAACTACCAATCACAATTACAAAAACAATTCCAGCAGGCACGTATCGGATATTTCCAGGAATTTTTTGGAGGACTAAGGTGAAAACAAGGGAGATCATTAGGGATGCCACCATGAGCATAATAATCCCTGTGGCCCATATTCTTGCAGCGGGTAATTTTTTAATTTGAATGTAATTTTCGTTCATAATAGAAATCGTTGATTCGCTGTTTAATATTATACTGACACAATGATATAAGTTGCATCAGCATTTTTTCGAATCAATTGATATTCGCAGCTGTTCAATTGATATTCGTTGATTTGAGGAGTAATCTTAGCTTTTGTCGCAAGAATTTTTGATGGTGTATTGTACTATTCTTATTGTAGTCTTGATCATTGAGGTCTCGTACTGTAATGATATTCTCGAGCTTCTAGGAGCCGTTCCCTGAAGGGTGGTTGGATGGCCCGAGAACCTCCGAATGAACCGTAAGGATATAGGGAATATGGCCAATAGCAAAAGCCAACTGGCGAAGAAATATTGTAAGAAGGGAGCGTATTATTTTTAGTCTTTCAAATAGTCGGGAATGTTTGCTCAGATTGCTACTACACGTGCCCCATCTGTTCGTTTATCCAGTCGCCAAGTTCTTTGATACCATGTTTACTATTGGCACTTGTTTCTAGTATTACAGGTAGTTCCTCAAAAAACTGCGATATCTCATCTTCAAAGGCCAGCATATTGGCTTCTGTGTTTTTCTTCTTTTTCTTGTCGGTTTTGGTAAAAGCGATACCCAACGGTACTTTATGCTCACCACACCATGCTACAAATTCTAAGTCAATACGCTGCGGTGGAATAGATGCATCTATGAGGATAAAAACGATATACAGCGTATCACTTCTGAGTAGATAGTCAGTAATGAGCCCTTCAAACTCCTCACGTAGTTTT
>CAWVTO010000139.1:0-5710 GCA_963932895.1 uncultured bacterium | reverse complement strand
TTGAATGAAGCTATGAGTAGCTCAGGAGTAAAGATTATTAATCTATCACCTTCAATTCTCGCATTCATTACCATACCCACTGGTGCGGTAGTCTTTATAAATGCATCTGCGGCATTTTGAGCATCCGCAGGACTTGTAGAATAATTTCTACCGTTTACCGCAAAATTTGGTTTAGAACTATTCGGTGCAAACGTATCTTGAAATTGCTGCATGGTAGGACTGGCTTCTTGATTTCTAAAGTATCCGTTCGAAAAATCTGAACCATAATTACCCCAACTAAGAGCCTTACCACCTTGATATCTATATACCAAATCTGAAAAAGCAGTCCATCCCCAACCTCCGCAAGGTGGGCAGGTTTCTCCGGTCACCTTAAATACCATAGGAACTCCTTTAGAAGTTGCCCGAGCATCGACTTTGTCGTCGCTATTTAACACGAAACCTTCTGGCTGATTACAATCTTTCAAACGTACATTAGGGTCACCCAAACCATCTCCGTCGGCATCTGCGTACCAATCTTTTTGAGGGCAAGGAGTATCGTCAGTTGTCGCTTCTTCATCTTTACATCCGTACAATAGTGAAGCTCCAATAAGCACACCCAAGAACATTGCTTTTGTATATGTTTTGTTCAAAATAATCATTATCCTTCGATTATAGCATTAACATAAATCATATCACCATTTTGCTGTGTCTTTACTTTGTCAAAATTCCAACCCAACAAATACAGATTGGTAAAAACCTGAGAGACTTGTTTCTGCTCCCGTTTTGAGCCGTTGATCACCTGTTCGCCATCTTTTTTTGCTTACGTCACGTATATAACCAGCCTTAGCTCCAAGGTTGAACTTGCCCAAGTGCAACCCCACAACACCATTAAAATCAAAAATAACAGCAGGATTGGTGTGTAGCGTATGCTTCTCCTCTCCAACGTATCCTTGAGCCAAGCTACCCATACTATCTGGAAGCTCTACTGCTAAAGCATTCAATTGCTGAAAACCAAGACCAAATGAAGGTGTTATGTCTATCCACTTTGTGCTTTTAACAATATCGTACCCAACACTATTTTTAAGACCATAACCATCTATGGTCCACTCCGTAGTACCCGCATAGGTAGATTGAGGACGTAAAAAGCTAAGAACGGTAGTATTTATCCATCCGTTTTTAGTAGCCGATACAGCAAACTCATAATACTGAAATTGAGAAGTAAGCAAACTTGTATATCCTTGGTTTTTAAACTGTTGTGCAAAATCAGCAACGTCTATGTTTTGCTCACCTAGACCAAATAGGTATACCATTTTGGTATCATCCTCTTTATTGTTTCGGCCTGTATTGAGGTATTTGTATGACTCACCTCTTGTATTGTTTGTATTAAAAATGAGATAATCAAAGTCTTGACCATACCCTGCGTTCAGTGATGAATCCTTTGTAATGTCACGAATAACAAGACTATTTGCTGGCATACGTTTGAAGTATTGTCTAAAACCGTCCTCATTTTCTTCATGCATCGGTCCAAAATTTCTATCTGTTTCGTACACTTGAGCTAGCGTAAGTACTTGGTTCTGCAATTCACCGCCTTTTGTATTTTTGATACGTTGTGCTAGGCTATTGAACTCAAACCACTCGCACGAGTTATTCTCCTTGTGCGACTTGGTCGTATGGCACCTACCAAACTGCCCAAACCAGTTGCCCGGATTTTGGGACCGTTCTTTTAGAAATACTTGATGCATATAGTTCTCGCGAAAAATATACTGTTGTACAGCTTCCAGTTGTTGGTATTGTTGCCATTTTTCACGTGCGTTATATTGATCTTCTATTATCTTATGAAATGGCTCGTAGTCATCCCCTAGGTGGTCAATATAATCTTGTCTATTCGCAACAAAATTTGCTGCTAACAGAGTCAAAGTACTCCTCGTTTTGAAGGTGAATCCATCAGGATATTTCAACTCCTCATCTAGCTTGTAGTCATTATAGCTAGCTAAACTCTGTACACTTTGTATATGCAAGGAAATAGAATCCGAAGGCATTGTATTTCTATGGGCCAGCAGATAATCCAACGCTTTTACAATGGGATAGACACCTCGATCTATATCAATAGCCGTAAAATGTAGCTTTCTGTTATTGGGTAAGCTATCGTTGTATACTTTTAGCTCTTTTATTACTGCACTATACTCTGGATATGCAAAACGGTCTATACTATTGAAAAGGGCACTATCCCCTGTTTTCATATACTCATTTACCAAGAAACCATACGTCTGTCCGTATTCAAACATAACATTTCGTACACCCGCTTTTTCATTCAAGTACTTGATCATTTTAAACCAAAGACGAGCATTGCTCTCTGTATAGGTGTGGTTTTCTCCTGTAATAAATACAGAATAATCACCCACCACACTGTCTAGTAGTTCCAATCCTTCGTAACTATCACTATACAGCCGAAGCGTATCTGAATCTTCTATAGTGACTATCTCACAATCAGGAACCAAGCTCAAAGTGCGTGCGGTCATTGTCGCTTTGTTAGACTTAACTCTCTCCTCTTCTATGGTCAACCTTATTATATCCTCAGTAGAATCTTTTAACACTGGAGTATTTACTTGTGCTACTAACGTAGCATACGTAAGGCACAGCATCAACACGGTGAGTTGTCGTTTCATGTATATCGTTTTACAAGTGGTCGAAGAAGTACTCGCTTACCTTCTGGTACAGGTGTATACGATCTTTACCCCTTACATTGTGCTTGTGATTAGGATACACAAAGTAGTCTAACTGTACACCTTCGTCTATAGCAGTTTCTAAGTACTGCAGGCTATGCTGCCAAAGTACTACGTCATCTTGTCCTCCATGTATCATGAGTAGTTTTCCTTCCAGATTTTTCACATGATTTTTAAGATTAGTACGCTCGTATCCTTCGGGGTTCTCTTGTGGTGTATCCATATAGCGTTCGGTATACATTATCTCATAGAGTGTCCAGTCTATAACTGGCCCACCGGCTACTCCTGCTTTGAAAACTCCTGGGTGTCTGCTCATCATGCTTGTCGTCATAAAACCACCATAACTCCAGCCGTGTATACCCATTCTATCTGCATCTACCCATTTCTGTTTTTTGAGCCATTCTACGCCTGTGAGTTGATCTTCCATTTCTTTCTCACCACAGTTGCGGTGTATTACACTCTCAAAAGCAAAACCCCTATCTGCACTACCTCTGCCGTCTATGCTAAAGACAACATAGCCTTTTTGAGCCATATACTGATACCATAGGTTGGCTCCTCCTAGCCATTTATTCGTAACCAGTTGTAAGTGTGGACCATTGTACAGGTAAACCACAACAGGATATTTTTTTCGTGGGTTAAAATCTATGGGTTTAAATACACGGTAATATAAATCGTCACCACTATTCCCCTCTAGTTTACCGAGTTCCATCTTCCCTAGCTTATACGCTGCCAAAGGATTGTCTGCTTTCGTTATTATTTCTTTTAGATTTCCTTTACTGTCTATCAAGCGTACCTCTCTAGGGGTGGCCGTGTTGCTATAGTCATCTATGAACATAGAACAGTCTTCGTTTGCCGTTATTCTATGATAACCAGCTGTTCGTGTCAGATTCTTCATCTTACCACTTAGGATGTCTACACTATACAAATGTCGTTCCAGTGGTGTCTCTTTAGTTGAGGTAATAAATAGTGTACTTTCATCCGAACTCATTCCGTGGTACTCCGTTACTACCCAGTTGCCTTTTGTTAGCTGCTTTATAAGATTTCCTTTTAGGTCATATAGGTATAGGTGGTTGTATCCATCTCGTTCACTCCACCAAATGAATTTATTTGGATCATTTTTTAAAAATACCGCAGGATGTTCAGGTTCAACATACCTATCATTCATCTCCTCAAAAAGTGTTTTTACGAAATCTCCTGTTGCAGCATCGTACTGATTGAGCCACATATGATTTTGTGCTCTGTTTACAATAGCGATGAGTATATATCTACTATCTGCACTCCAGCTTACATTGGTAAGGTATTGCTCTTTATCCCCTGTGGTCTTTAAGACTATTGGATCAGCATCTGTCTCCATCTTCTTTACCTTAACAAGCACGTGGTGGCTTTTGGCACCTGCTGTAGGGTAACGAAGCATTTTTGCGGTAGCCGGCGTATCTGCAAGTTGATATAGCGGATATTGAGTCACCATACGCTCATCCATATCATAGTAAGCCATTAGCTTATTGCTTGGAGAAGGGAATAGTCCGTTGGTGATACCAAACTCTGAGCGATGCACCGTCTTACCCAGTACAATTCCGTCTGTATCCGAGTACATCTCTATCTCTTTGTGGTTTCTGCAGTAGCCAAAACCTGCTGCTGTCTCACCATACATGCCAGAGCCGTCTGCAAAGTACTGTGGATTATTTACCCCAACCGTATTTTCAAATTTGAGTCTTCGGGTGTTTTTCTCTTCTATATTGTAAGCGTACCCTTCGTTATTGCTTATGAACTGAAATTCTCTTACACTTATCCAATTGGCTCGCGGTAGGCGTTTTAGTTTTGCATCCTCTGGAAGAGCAGCATTTATATCTTCAAGTGAAACGGATATATTTCTTCCTTTAGTTACGGTAATCTCTTGTACTTCTATGCTCCGTTTACCGTCTAATACAGCTATTTGGCTAAACCACTTACCTCCTGGCAACCATTGTGCATCAGACAATCCTCTTGGATATAGATGATAACCGGTGATGGCATCTTGTATTGTTAGTAATTTATCTTGTGAAAAGCTTAAAAATGAAATCGCAACAAGTAGAAGTACACTGATATTTCTCATATTTAGCAAATATGCAAAATATTTTGACTCAGACTATATCTACATGATAAAACGGGGATAACGTTTGATAATTGGTTAGAATATATGAAGGCACCAGCGTCATAAAAACATCTCTAAGAAATTAAATCATCAAGTAAACCAACAAAATTTCTAATATTATTTACGCAATGGATTAATTCATTGTTTGCGGTATTATGAGTTCTTCAGTGTTGAGGGCATTTTCGCTTATCATAAGTAATGCGTGTAACTGGGTCTCATTTTATTAATGCCCCAAGCAACAGCTAATATCCCCTATAGTTGGATGAATTTCAACTGTTGTTTATCCAGTGTCATGGGATATTCTCAGTATAAATAGAGTGCTATTTTTTTGACTTTTAGCTTTTACTCAAATCATAAAATGCAAATTATTAGTCACAAGCCTCTTGTCTCTGCACAACATAGCAAAATGTTACTTATCTTTGTAGTCAATAATTTATAATACAACAATAATTAATGTCTAAATCACAAGAAACTTATTCCAAAAAAGAAAAGGAAAAAAAACGCCGTAAGAAGAAAAAAGAAAAGGACGAAAAGCGTGCAGAGCGTAAAGCGAATGCCACTGAAGGCACCTTGGACAATATGATGGCTTATATAGATGAGCACGGTAATATATCAGATACACCACCAGATCCAGATGCTAAAGTAGAATTTGAGCTAGACGACATTGTAACGAGTGTTCCCAAGCAAGAGGAATTTGATATGGAAGCTACTCGAGAAGGTAAAATAGACTTCTTTAATTCGGAAAAAGGTTTCGGTTTCATAAAAGAAATTGGTACAGGCGAGAGTTATTTTGTTCACTACAAAGGTCTTACAGAAGACGTAATAGAAGGAAACAAAGTATCGTTTGAGCTAGAAAAAGGAATGAAAGGTCTTAACG
>CAWVTO010000138.1:0-5714 GCA_963932895.1 uncultured bacterium | reverse complement strand
AATTCGGATCCATCAAAATTCATTTTAGCTATATAGCCATCTACGGATCCACCTTGATACTCTTCTTGGTATGCCCCTTTGTGTGTAGGCAAATCTGCACCTGTTGTACTGCCCGACACGAGTAAATTTCCGTCTGCCATCAAATCTATTCCGTATACAGATTCTGAACCAACACCGCCAAAGTATGTACTCCATCTTAAAGCACTTAAGTTCTTATTTAAACTAAAAAGAACACCTTCTTGGCTTCCTTTATTTATATTTTGGAACGCTCCTGTGGTGGTTGGGAAATCTAACGAGTAAGAACAAGAAGCGATCAATATATTGCCATTCGCATTGAGGTTTATCTCTCCCCTATATTCATCTGCATAGTAAGAGTTCATATCACTTTGACTATTCAATCCATCATTGAGGAGTCCTCCTACAAAAGTAGAACCAACAAGAGTGCTACCATCTGCAGAAAACTTCGTTACAATAATATCTACACCTCCACCTATTGTTTTCTTATAAGCACTACTTGTAGTAGGATAATTCGGAGACCTGCTTGTACCAAACACGACCAGTTCTTCATTTTCTGTGACTATAAGACTATGTGGAAACTCGTTTCTAGAACCACCCAAATAGGTCGCATATTCTAAGACAGAACCGTCGGGCGAGTATTTACTAATACCAATATCCCAAGGATTTACATTCGGATCAAAAGGATCGGTATCCCCTCCGTTAAACGCTTCATTAAAAGATCCAGGTGTCGCTGGATACCTTCCATTTGCTATGGTGGTTGGGCTAGTTACGCTACCTCCTGCATAAAGCCCTCCATCCAAATCAAAAGTTGCCGTATATCCAAAATTATCTACTGAACTACCAGAATAGGTTGAGAATATCAGTTCCGGATCAATGACCGTTTTCACTTTAGTCTTAAAAAAAGTTGTTTTAAATCCAATCAAATCACCTCGCTTCTCATACGACATATTAATCTGTCGTTGTTCTCCATTTACCTCCTCATAAGATAGTGGCATAACTTCTGAAAATTTACCAAATCGACTAAAAGTCGTAATTCTATCACTGGCAACATGAAAACTATCTGCACCTACTATTTTAAGTTGTATATCCTCTATATTTGAGCCTCTATTTAAAATAAAATTATACTTAAATCGCTTATCAATGCATACATACTCCAAATCAATATTGGGATAAATATTCTTGTAGAGAACCTTAGAATAGCTTGCTACTTTACCAGCCCATCTGCTAGGGTCATCTCCCAAAAAATAATTGTAATACGCTGTCTGTTTTGATGTGCCCGCATACTGCTCCAAATTCGCTCCTACAAATTCATACTTGATATGTTGCATCTCTAGTTTAGCCGGAAACACAAATGAATCGGCAATATCTCGTGTATGGTGGTCGTGAAGGTGTGTAACCACATCCCCCCAAGTTTGCTGATTATACAATAGAACACTAAAACCTTCTTGGTCTAAGAATATAACATGAGAACCATAGTTTGCCCTAAAATCAATCGGACTGTCAAATTGTCCCTTATTTTCTTGAAAACCAATTTGCCCATAGACAGGCACACCTACAAACAGTAGGATAATGCTCAAAATTTTCAATATGGGTTGACTAAATAGCACTCGTTTTCTTTAGATAGACGTGCAAGGTAACGAAAACGTTACAGTAAAAGGCTGAATTACTTCGAGGGATCGTACGAAAATGAATTAACGATGTAGTTAAATTGACTACCGTCCTGCAGAGTCACCGTAACGTCGAAGTTACTCTTATCTGGCATTGCTGCTTTATCATAGGTTGGTTTGAATACCAAAGTAGGAGCCCCATATCCTCTAACGAAGGACTCTACAGTAACAGGAATACCTTTTCCGTCTTGCATTACTTCTACCGTAGCATTGGTAAGATCGCGATAGATGGCAAAGGTCCAGCTACTAAATAACATTAGCTGCGGCACATGACCTTTTGGAGGCCATACAATTGGGTTATCCATATAGAAGGTAGTATCTGCACTACCACTATCATCTAAAGCCCAAATAACAGCAATATTATCTGTACTACCGTGTCCGTATACACGACCATTGGGATACAACAACCAGCGTCTATTGCCAGCTGCAGGATTTTTATCATCCATAATATACGTGACAGCCAAAGAAGTGTTTGCATCTTTAATGATCAATGAGTGCTTGGCTGCATAAGCCCCTTCACTACTCCAGCATTTCCAAGTTCTAGGCGGGTCATGACTTAGATTCCTATTGGTTGTCATCATCAAGGCTGCCTTTTGACAATATTCGTTAGTCGCCTCGTCAAACAACACTTCAGGTACACCTGCATTTCTTCTAAAGTAATTTACTCGATTCGCTACTTTAGTCTGTACATCAAAATCTATAGTTCCTGCATCACAGCCACTGGTTCTACCATTCCAGATATATGGCTCAATAGCCTTCCCATTAATATCCGTTCCTTTCGTTCTGGTGTTATAATAGTTTTTAAAAAAGTCTTCACGAGCAATTAATCTCTCTCGCTCGCTATGGTCTGCATTGGGTGCAAATTTCTTCTGATCAGCCATCACATCTCTAGCGGTACTAAATCTATTTTTAGAAACCAATAGACCTATGTACTTATCATTGATGCTAATCAGTTTTTCAAGATTGTCTTTCTCCCTATTTGCCTCATACTCATCCAGCATTAATCCATACAATGCTCCTTGCTCGGCTACACTAGTACGTATCACAGACTTTTCGGCTATCACTTTTGCTCGTGTTGCCATGAGGTCAGTACTGTTAGGGTATTTCGAGATAGCTTGTTGCAATACAAAACTTGCAAATGGCATTTCTTTGGTTTCAAAGGCATAGTTTGTAATTAGATTCCATCTATCTGCTATATCTGAAGAAGAGGTGCTATTTGCCGTAAGACTAATATATTTATCAAGTACATATTTTGCACTTTCTATATGACTATAGGTCTGGAAATATTCCGTCAATTTCCAAAGTACATTCTCTGGTTTTTTCTCAACAAAAATATCTGTCGCCTTTATTTTACGTGCTTCTTTTGTAGAAGCTTTGGCTACTTTCTCCCGTACAAATGTATTGATGAGTGTATCGGCCTCCACCATCCTGTTATTCGTGAACTTATTTTTAATAAGGTAAATATAAAGCGAATTCTCCTTGGTTATCAGCTCTTTATCAGCAGGGTCATAAACAAGCACTTCTTGCACATAATTTAACATAAGACTACTTGGTGGCATCGTTTTTATTTGGTCCAATATCACTCCCTTGTGAAGGAAATTGATTTTAGCATCACTTCCAAAATGCTCTCTTGCTTGCACAATCATTACCTTAGCACTATCGTACTTCTTGGCTTTCCAGAACTTATCAATAAAGTAAAGGTAGGGCTCTACTTGTTGCTCTGCCTCGGCTAAACTTTGATCCAAATCTGCAGCGTACCACTGTAGTAATTGTTTGTATATAGGTTCTCCAGTTACCGTATCTTGATACGCAATCGCACTTCTTCCGGCCATGTAATATGGATACCTCTGCGTACTATCCAATCTGTAAGCCAAGTTAAACAACTTCACAGCTTTGGCCATTTTACTAATTTCATACTGCGTTTCAGCTTGTTCAGTTTGGCGTTTCACCACTTCATCTCTCACCTCAGCAAATTCCTCTTGCAGCATCTGCTTTCCATTTTCTCTTTTTAGCCCTTTAAGCATGTACTTAACGGCGAGTTTTATGGCATCTGGATTTTTCTCTAAGTAGATCTCATCTTTGGCCTGCTCGATATACGCCTGAGACAAATAGAAATATGTTTCCGGCTTTTTCTTGAGCGATTTATCCTCCAAGGCATTCAAACATACCTTTTCTAATCGTTTGAAATTATCCGAATCTACAGCTTCCTTCATTTTGTACACTTGGCTAAAAACTGAGTTGACAAAGGACAAGGCAACAACTACAAATAAGGTTCTTAATGCTAATTTCATTTCTTCTACAATATTATTTACTTTAATGTCAAACTCCAAGCCATAGGCTTATCATCAAACAACGCCTTCGTTTTAGGCCACACTTTTCCAAAAATTTCAGATGTACGATACGCATCTAAATAACTAGTACCTAACCATTTACTGTGTGTGAATACTACATTGGGATTATTAGTATCTTGATATATTTTTAAACTAACAATACCTGGCGTGCTGGCAATATCGTCTTTAATCGTCTCGAAATAGTCCAGAAAATTGGCTGTTTCCTCTGGTTTGAAGGTCATTTTGACAAGGCGTAGGATCATCTTTTTTTAATAATTACAGGTTTAGACTTTCTAAGATTAAGCAGTCGCATAGCATTACTTTGTTTAATAGCAACAACAAGGTAACCGTGCTCAGAGAAGTAACACAAGGAATCTCCCACCTGCACATCTGCAAAATTTTCACTAACACTATCGATGGTAGTATGTCGGCTTAGCTCTATTTCGCATCTTCCTCCTTTTAGAAACAAGTCGAAATCAGTCTTACTGATGTTGGTGTAAGCATTGCCAAAGTGATCTACAAATAGCACCGTACCTCTCAATTCGTTACCATCATTAGTAGGCACCAAACTTGTCTTCACTACTATTTTTTCAGCCTTAGAAGCAATACTTATCAAGTCTTTGGATTCAATCAGCTTTTGGAGAAAAGGTATATATATATTCTGAATTTTTTGTTCAACACCATTTGTAGGAATCCGAAAGTAATTATCGAATTTTTCGCCAAAAATGAGGCTAAGAATCCCATTATCTGGAGCTATGAAAAAATGTCCATTGTACTCTGCTGCCAAGTGTCCTGCAAATGAGGTTGCCACCACATTGGTAGCCAGAATATGTATACTTCCCTCTGGAAAATCTTGGTAAACCATAGAACAGAGATAGGAAGCCTCCACAATATCAAAAGGCTCTATTCTACTACTAATCTCAATAAACGGCAAATCGATACCTGAGCAATGCATACCTCCCCTAAAAGAAGCCATATAGTGCGAATCAGCCCCAAAATCACTTAAAAAAGTTAGTACAGACAATGTTAATTATTTACCTAATTTAGCCGACGAAAATAAGGACAGAACACAACATTCTTACAAAATACATTGGCAGAAAGAAAATATTTAATTGAAGAGATAGAGCCATCTCGTTTTTTTGGACCGTATAACGCTCATTTTAAGGTATACAAGGCAAAATACCCACGTTTACAACTTTCTAGCAGAGGCGGTAGCATTACTATTAAAGGAGATGAAAGTGATATCGATGAGTTCGTTAAAGCTGTAGATTCTATTGTCAAGTATCTCAAGACTAATAAACAGGTTACTTTGGGTGATGTAGAACGCGTGGTACAAGGAGAAGAAAATTCTAACGACGGAGCGTCTGATAACCAAAGGGGTATAATACTACATGGTCACAGTGGACGTATAATAACCGCACGTACAAAAAACCAGCAAGAACTAGTAGACAAAGTCAATACTAACGACCTCGTCTTTGCTATTGGTCCTGCTGGCACAGGAAAAACCTATACTGCGGTTGCTTTGGCCGTAAAAGCTCTAAAAAACAAAGAGATAAAACGCATCATTCTATGCAGACCTGCAGTAGAAGCAGGCGAAAGCCTGGGTTTTTTGCCGGGAGATATGAAAGATAAGGTAGACCCATACCTAAGACCTCTTTATGATGCCCTTGAGGATATGATACCTCAAGAGAAAATGAAG
>CAWVTO010000137.1:0-5755 GCA_963932895.1 uncultured bacterium | reverse complement strand
TTGAACATGTACGAAACGATACGCTCGTGGTATTCTTTGCTGAGATCTATGGTATGAAAAGGAATGCCCAGTTTGTCTGCTACCAAAAGTGCATCTTTACTGTCTTCCTCCCACGGGCACTCTTCACTTATCGTAAAATCGGTATCGTGCCAGTTTTTCATAAAAACACCAATAACCTCATGCCCCTGCTCTTGCAATAAATATGCGGCAACGGATGAATCTACCCCTCCTGATAATCCTACTACTACTTTTGCCATTGTTTGTGTTTATTCTATCCCGTTGATTATAAGGTCACCGTTTCTTTTACTGTTTTGCGTACTACCCTAAACAGTCCATTTGTAGAAACGTTCGATAAATAGTGCTAACAAAATTAGTAGGTTTGAGACGGTAGTCCAATTTATTATTAAACATTTGCAGCAAGCAAAAAGTACAATGGGAAAAACAATAGGTGTATTGGGCGGTGGCCAATTGGGTAAAATGCTCTTCGAAGCGGGTTCTCCTGCCAATGTGAGTTATGTGTTTTTAGAAAAGACAACCGACTGCCCAGCATCGCTGGTATGCAGCAACCAAGTGCTTGGAAGCTTGCAAGACGCTACCCAAATAAAGGTGCTTGCCGCTTCTGCAGATGTACTCACCTATGAGATAGAGCATGTCAATGTAGCAGCTTTGGCAAAGCTTGAAAAAGAGGGAACATCCGTTTTCCCTAAACCAGCTGTACTCTCTATCATACAAGACAAAGGACTACAAAAACAGTACTACGAAGACAATGAGGTTGCTACACTGGATTTTACGTTGGCTACTACAGACCATCTTGCCGAAAGTGTAGCCGCTTGGAGCGAAGACAAATTTGTACTAAAACACCGCAAAGGGGGATACGATGGCAAAGGAGTACAATTGCTCAACAAGCAAAAATTTAACGATCTACTCGCCGCTGAGGACGAAAGCCTAGCCAGCGAATACGGATACGTACTCGAAAAACTAGCCAACGATGCCGTAGAAGTATCGGTGATAGTAGCAGTAGCCCAAGACGGAAGCACCACTACCTATCCGCCGTGTGAGATGGTTTTTGACCCACGCAGCAACCTAATGGACTACCTCATAGCACCCAGTAGCCTGAGTGACGCTACCAACCAGCAGTGCGAGCTGCTTGCAATCAAAGCCGTAAAAGCTTTTGATAGCCCGGGACTGTTTGCCGTAGAACTCTTTGTAGAAGCTACCGGAGGCGTGTATGTAAACGAGATAGCACCACGACCGCACAACAGTGGTCACCATACCATAGAGTCTTGCTATACCTCGCAGTACGAGCAGCTCAACCGTATTTTACTGGGACAGCCACTGGGCAGTACTGCTCTGGTAAAACCCGCTGCTACCTGCAACATCGTAGGACCACAAGATGTAAACGGAGCATACCAACTGGCCAATCTCGATAACGTACTGGCCATAGAAGGGGTCTACATCCACATGTATGGCAAAATCACTACTTCACCCGACAGAAAACTGGGCCACTTTACGGTACTGGCAGACACACGAGCCGAAGTGGTACATAAGATGGAGAAAGTAAAAAGTATGCTGGCTATAGAAGGAGTATAAAACAGCTAATCTATTGGGCAATGACTATTCGTTTTTGTGATAGCACCGATAAACCTACCTTTGTACCATGGCAGATGTATTAATCATAATGGGTTCCGACTCAGACCTACCCGTAATGGCCGAAGCAGCCAAAGTTTTGGAAGAAATAGGCGTTTCTTTTGACCTCACCGTAGTATCTGCACACCGTACCGCAGATAGAATGTATGCATTTGCTAAGAACGCTCATACGCAAGGATACAAAAGCATTATAGCAGGAGCCGGCGGAGCAGCTCATTTGCCCGGTATGGTCGCTTCTCTTACTCCACTGCCTGTGATAGGTGTACCCATAAAAAGCAGTACCATGAGCGGTATAGATTCGCTCTACAGTATTGTACAGATGCCTCCCGGCATACCGGTAGCTACCATGGCCATAAACGGAGCAAAAAACGCAGGAATACTCGCAGCTAAAATGATGGGTGCATACGATGCCGAAGTACAAAAAAACGTACTTGCATTTACCGATACTATGGAAGCAACGGTACTGGCCAAAGCAGAAAAACTAGAAGAAATAGGCTACAAAGCATACCTAGAGAGCAAGTAAGTAATGATAAAAGTAGACAACTGTCTTGTATCTGAAGACGTAATAGAAAAAGCATTTGCGTGTAACGTATCTGCTTGCAAAGGAGTATGTTGCATAGAGGGAGACGCTGGTGCTCCGCTAGACGACGGAGAACTTGAAATAATAGAAGCCAACCTGGAAAAGATCGTATCTGAGATGGATGCTACCGGACTAGAAACGCTAGAAAAAGAAGGTTTTGCTGAACGTGATCCTTTTGATCAGATGATGGTAACCACCTGCAAGCCAAACAACGAATGCGTCTTCGTAGTAAAAAAAGACGGCATACTGAACTGTGCTGTAGAGATAGCCGACAAAAAGCACGATTTTGGTTTTCAGAAACCCATAAGTTGCCACTTGTATCCCATACGCGTAGATAAGTACAACGAATACTATGCTCTCAACTATCACCGTTGGAGCATCTGTGTAGATGCGTGTACAAAAGGTGCTGAGGATGATGTAAAAGTATACGAATTTGCTAAGCCTGCTTTGGAACGTGCCTTTGGCGTAGATTGGTACAAAAACTTAGAGATTGCCGTAAAAGAATACCTGAACAGGTAATTAATCCCGTTCATTAAAGACTCCCTGTTTTATCCTCAAGCTAAATGGTAGTATGAAAAAAAGATCCGTTCTGCGGGTTCAAAAAAAACGACTTACAATCACTCCCTGTAAAAAAAGACATCCTGTGTATACGAAAGAATAGACTTGTGTTCTTGACGTAAAACTGAATAAAAAAAGGGCGGCCAATTGGCCGCCCTTTGTATTGTATGAATATGAATACTAGCTACATCCTGTTGTAGTACCACAGTTTGTACATAGGTGACACGTACCGTTTCTGATGAGTGCTAGACTACCACAGTTGGTACAAGGCAATGCATCTCCAGAAGTAGCCTTAGGCTGCTGTGCAGAGAATGTAGCTGCCGTTGCTACTGGCTGTACTTCTGCTACTGGTTTAGCAGCAGGAGAAGGAGTAACACTTACCGTAGATTTAGGCACATCAGACACTTTGTTCTGTTTTGCGTCTACCTTGGCTTGTGCTTCTTCTTTGGTAGGTTTGATGTGTACCAAATCCGTTCTATCTAAGTATTCGAAACCGAGTAATCTAAAGATGTAATCGATGATAGACGTGGAGTTCTTGATATTGGGATGTCCTTCTACCATACCACTTGGCTCAAAACGAGCAAATGTGAACTTGCTTACGTACTCATCTAATGGTACACCATACTGTAGGCCTATAGACACAGCTATAGAGAAACAGTTCATCAATGAACGGAATGTTGCTCCTTCACGGTGCATGTCGATGAAAATCTCACCGAGTGTTCCGTCATTGTACTCTCCTGTTCTTACGAATAGTGTTTGACCACCAACTTTCGCTTTTTGCGTGAAACCTCTACGTTTCCAAGGTAGTTTTTTACGCTCTACTATACCCGATAGTTGACGCATAAACTCTGTACTCTTAGAATTGTCGAGTATTTTTTGAGCTGCTTCTAGTACTTGCTCTTGTGTAAGCTCTTCTATACTAAGTGTAGCTGCTCCTGCTAGAGCGTTGTCTACCGCAGATATTGTATCCTCTTCTTCTGTTTCTTCTACATCAGACTTATTACTTAGCGGTTGAGATAGTTTACTACCGTCTCTGTATAAGGCATTGGCTTTAGTACCCAACTCCCAACTGAGCTGGTAGCAAGACTTGATGTCTTCTATCGTAGCTTCGTTTGGTAGGTTTATTGTTTTGGATATAGCACCAGAAAGGAACGGTTGTGCTGCAGCCATCATCTTGATATGACCATGAGCATGTATGTATCTCTCTCCTATTTCGCCACACTTGTTAGCACAATCAAACACTGCAAGGTGCTCGTCTTTTAGATGCGGTGCACCTTCTACTGTCATCGTACCACAAACAAAATTGTTTGCATCGTGTATTTCGCTTTTGCTAAAACCAAGGGCTCTAAGCAAGCTAAATCCTTCTTTGTTGTACTGCTCAGGTGTGAAGCCTAAACGTTCCATTGTGGCGTCGCCAAGCACCCACTGGTTGAAAGCAAAGCTGATTTCGAATGCAGAAGCCAAACCAGCTTCTATTTTCTCTAAATCATCAGACTTAAATCCTTTGGCACGTAATGTATCGTGGTTGATGTGCGGAGCATTTTCTAGTGTAGCATATCCTTTCGCATAATTCACTATTTCATTGATTTGCGTTTCCTCATAACCGAGGTTTTTCAATGCCAATGGAACCGATTGATTCACAATCTTAAAATATCCACCACCCGATAGTTTTTTAAATTTCACAAGTGCAAAATCTGGCTCTATACCTGTAGTATCACAATCCATTACTAGACCGATCGTACCTGTGGGAGCTATTACGGTAGTTTGAGCATTCCGGTATCCGTATTTCTCTCCCCACTGTACTGCTTTGTCCCATGTGCTCGTAGCTGATCCTAAAAGATACTCTGGGCAATATGCCGGATCTATACCCACTGGTTTGATGCTAAGTCCATCATACTCGTCTAGGTTGTATGCCGCATAGCGGTGATTGTTCATCACACGTAGCATATGCTCTTTGTTTTTATCGTATTGTTCAAAAGTACCAAGGAAGCTTGCCATCTCTGCAGATGTAGCATACGAAGTACCTGTAAGTATCGCCGTAACAGCACCACATATAGCCGATGCCTCTGGGCTATCATACGCTATACCGCTTACCATAAATACGGATCCTATGTTTGCGTATCCAAGACCTAAAGTTCTGTATTGGTATGATAATTCTGCCACTTCTTTACTTGGAAACTGAGCCATAAGCACAGAAATCTCAAGAACTACAGTCCACAGTCTAGATGCATATTGGATCGCTTCTACGTCGAGCTCTTTTGTTTCTTCGTTATAGTACTTTCTTAGATTGAGCGATGCAAGGTTGCAGGCTGTGTTATCTAAGAACATGTATTCAGAACATGGGTTAGACGCGTTTATCGTTCCACCTTCTGGGCACGTGTGCCACTCGTTTATTGTTGTGTCATACTGTACTCCTGGATCTGCACATGCCCAAGCAGCAAATGAGATATCATCCCACACTTTCTGAGCAGGTACACTCTTTATTGGTTTACCGTTGGTTCTAGAGATAAGATCCCACTCACCATCGTTTTTCAATGCTTCAAAAAATTTGTTGGGTATACGTACAGAGTTGTTTGAGTTCTGACCAGAGACAGTAGCGTATGCTTCTCCTTCGTATCCAGAATCATATCCAGCATCTATCAATGCTTGTACTTTCTTTTCTTCTTCTTTTTTCCAGTTGATGAATTCAAGTATCTCTGGATGATCTAGGTCTAGACAAACCATCTTGGCAGCTCTACGTGTAGTACCACCCGATTTGATAGCTCCTGCAGCTCTATCACCTATTTTCAAGAAACTCATAAGACCAGAGGAATTTCCTCCGCCGCTTAATTTTTCGTTTGCACCACGAATACTAGAGAAATTCGTACCTACACCAGAACCATACTTAAAGATACGAGCCTCACGTACCCATAGGTCCATGATACCACCTTCGTTTACCAAATCATCACTTACAGAGAGGATAAAGCACGC